>JAITWC010000075.1 GCA_031285485.1 Alistipes sp. | reverse complement strand
AAATTACTGATTATTAATTAAGTGATCTCGAAGCGACTCGAACGCTTGACCGACAGCTTAGAAGGCTGTTGCTCTATCCAACTGAGCTACGAGACCTTGTATTTGAAAAAGTTTTGCTTGCCGCCAGTAACATGGGAGCCCTAACCGGGCCCCTTGGTAGCGGGAGGAGGACTCGAACCTCCGACCTTTGGGTTATGAGCCCAACGAGCTGCCAACTGCTCCACCCCGCGATCTGTTGGTGCAAAGGTAAGGGAAAATTTGCCAATAACCAAATTTTTTTTTATTTTTGGGGGATGAAAAAGATCGGCATTATTATACCGGCCGGGGGCGTGGGGACGAGAATGGCTGTCCCCGAGGCGATTGCAGACTCCCCCGCCACCCTCAAGCAGTTCATGCTGTTGGCGGGTCGACCGGTGTTGGCACATGCCATCGAGGCGTTCAGGTGTGTGGCGAAGTTCTCGCAGATCGTGATCGCGCTGCCGGACGATCGGATGGCGGAGTGGGAACGGTTGCGGACGGAGCACAGGGTTCTTTCGCACACCGTTTGCGCGGGCGGGGCCACGCGGTTCCTGTCGGTGCGGAACGCCATTGCGGCTCTCGACGTCGACTACGAGTACATTGCGGTTCACGATGCGGCACGGCCGCTCGTTTCGAGTGGGACCATCTTTCGCGCCATCAAGGTCGCACGGGCTCATGGCTCGGCCATCCCGGTGGTGCCGTTGGTCGACAGCGTGCGGCGTGTGAAGGAGGGCGCCTCGTGGGCCGAGGGCCGGGGTGCGTTGCGCGGAGTACAGACTCCGCAGGTGTTCCGGGCCGACATTCTGTGTACGGGCTACAACCGGGCCGTGGGCGACAACTTTGCCGACGACGCGGCGGTGGTCGAGTCGGTGGGATACACGGTGGCACTGTGCGAGGGTGAGCGTCGCAACTTCAAGATCACCGAGCCGGAGGATCTGGTAATGGCTGAGGCGCTGCTTGCGCGGTGTGAGGTATACTAATCATATTTTTAGCAACAACAACAAACAATAACTAACCACTAACTGTTTTTAAAGATTATGGCAAGACCCGTAACACTCTACTCCCTTCAGTGGGGAGACCTGCCACTGGAAGATGTGTGCAAAAAAGCTAAGGCATTCGGCTACGACGGCATCGAACTCGGCCTTCCCGACCATCTGGACGTGCGGCAAACAGATCCGGCCTACTACAAGGGCGTCAAGGATCTGCTGGCTCGCTACGACATGAAACTGTTCACCATCTCGACCCACCTCGTGGGCCAAGCTGTGTGTGACAACATCGACGGCCGTCACCGCGGCGTTTTGCCCGACTACATCTGGGGCGACGGCGATCCCGAGGGTGTCCGCACCCGTGCGGCCGAGGAGTTGGTTCGTACGGCTCGCGCGGCCAAGATGCTGGGCGTTGACACCGTTGTGGGTTTCACTGGCAGTCCCATATGGCACCTAATCTACTCATTCCCGCCCGTTACCGAGGCTATGATTGAGGAGGGGTTTTCGGATTTTGCCCGGCGTTTCACTCCTATTCTCGACGAGTTCCAGAAATTGGGCGTGAGGTACGCGTTGGAGGTGCATCCGACCGAGATCGCTTTCGACACCGTGTCGGCGGCCCGCGCTATCGACGCTTTAGGCGGCCACCCAGCCTTCGGGTTCAACTACGACCCAAGCCATTTGGGCTATCAGGGGGTCGACTATGTCGATTTCATTTATCGTTTCCCCGAGCGGATATTCCATGCCCACATGAAAGATGCGTGGTGGAGCGACACTCCTCGCCAGGTGGGGATTTTCGGCGGCCACGTGCCGTTCGGCGACCCACGCAGGTTCTGGAATTTTCGCAGTGTGGGCCGTGGCAAGATCAACTTCGAGGAGATCATCCGCGCACTCAACTCCATAGGTTACCAGGGCCCGCTGTCGATCGAATGGGAAGACAGCGCGATGGATCGCGAACATGGCGCCCGGGAGTCGTGCGAATTTACCCGCAGGGTCGATTTCCAGCCCTCGACGCATGCTTTCGACGCATTTTTTTCTAAAGACTAATTTTTAAATTATCCGTTATGCAACACAGAAAATTGAGAATGGGAATGGTAGGAGGCGGAAGCGACGCCTTCATCGGAGCCATCCACCGCCGTGCCGCGTTTATGGACAACCAGATCGAGTTGGTGTGCGGCTGTTTCAGCGTCGATACCGAGATATCGAAAAGCTCGGGCAAGAGCTACTATCTGCCCGACAACCGGGTCTACGCCACATATCGGGAGATGTTCGAGAGGGAGATGCAGCTTCCGGCCGACCAGCGAATGGACTTCGTGTCGATCGTGACGCCTAACAAGTGGCACTTCGAACCCGCTATGATGGCTCTTGAGAGGGGCATCCACGTCGTGTTGGACAAACCTATGACTTTTTCGTTGGAGGAGGCAAAACGGCTTCAGAAGAAGGTCGAGGAAACGGGCCTGACACTTGCCCTGACCCATGTGTACAGTGCCTTCCCGGCGATCAGGGAAGCGAAAGCGCGCATCGCCCGCGGTGATCTTGGCAAACTCCGCCGCATATATGTGGAGTATCCGCAGGGTTGGCTGGCCGAGAGGATCGAACTTCTGGGCGGCAACAACGCCGGTTGGCGTACCGACCCCAAGCAGTCGGGCAAGGCGGGTTGCGCGGGCGACATCGGCACCCACGCCTGGCACCTGAGCGAATACGTGACGGGCCAGAAAGTAACCGAGTTGTGCGGCGAACTGACGGCGTTCGTGCCGGGCCGTCCCATCGACGACGACTGCACGGCATTCATGCACTACGATGGCGGTGCAAAGGGCGTGTTGATGGCGAGCCAAATCGCGGTAGGTAGCGCCAACGACATCCGCATCCGCGTGTACGGCGAAAAGGGCGGCCTCGAATGGCACGTCGAAGATCCAAACGTTCTCGTGGTGAAGTGGCTCGACCGGCCCGAGGAGCGGTTGATGGTCGGCACCGGTTTCATGGGCGATCAGGCCAAGTGGAACACCCGCACGCCCGCCGGGCATCCCGAAGGGTTCATCGAGGCGTTCGCCAACATCTATCGCAACTTCGCGCTCACCGTTATGGCGAAAGCGAACGGACAGAAACCCACGGCCGATATGCTCGACTTCCCGACGGTATACGACGGTGTTCGCGGCCTGCAATTCATCGAGACCATAGTGAAAGCGGGTTACGACGACTCTCAGAAATGGGTCAAGTGGGTCGAATGACCGTAAGCGGGAAGCGAAGATTACGGGTGTGAGATTCGGATACAGACTCGACAAAACTTGTCGCATCGTCACCTGGTCGGTGGCGGGAGGTATCTTGCTGGTGGGAGGCTTGCTGTGGTGGCTTTCCCCCGGCGGGTATCTTCCGGTGTGGTTTCTGTTCATTGTGTTGGCTCTGGTGCTGTTGGTTCTGTTGTCGGCGCCTCGCAGCATCCGTCTCACGCGCGACGCGGTGGAGATACGTTGCGTGGTGGAGATCACCCACATTCCATGGCACCATATCCGCAGAGTAGAGCGTGTCGAGAGAGCCTCGCTTAGGCCGCTGATGCCGGTTTTCGCGAGTCCCGGTTTTTTCGGCTGGACGGGCTATTGGCTCGATGTGCGCGGTTGGGACTTAGTGAAGGTCTACGCCACCTCGTGGCAGGGGCTGGTTGTGATAGAGGATATCTACGAACAGCGCTATGTGGTGAACAGCGATGATCCCGACGATTTGTGCAAAAAGATCTCCGCGAGAGTAGAAAAAGATAGCTGATCTCGATTAAATATTACCTTATTTGTAACTACTGTCAATATTATTGACTACCTTTGGGGGATTTGTCTGGTTTCCCGCATGTTTAAAGTGTTTCTCTCCCCTCTGTCATGGATTTACGGCATAGTGATTGCCGTAAGGAATTGGCTGTTTGACTCCGGTCTCAAGAAGAGCGTCACGCTCGACATACCGGTCATGTGTGTGGGCAACATTACGGTAGGCGGGACGGGCAAAACACCGATGTGTGAGGCGCTGATCAGGCATTTTCAGGAGCGATATAACGTGGGCCTGATCTCGCGGGGCTACGGCCGCAAGACGCGGGGTTATCTTGAGGTGACGCCCGGAATGTCGTGGCGCAAGTGCGGCGACGAACCGCGCCAGATCAAGACCGGATACCCCGACACCGTGGTGGTGGTGTGCAAAGACCGCGTGGAGGGCATAGAACGGATGAGGCGCGAACACCCCGAGGTGAATCTCATTATAATGGACGACGGATTCCAATATCGTCGTCTCTCCCCAAAGCTCAACATCGTGATGACCGACTACGCGCAGCCCATCGACAAAGACCACATGTTGCCCCTGGGACGACTGCGCGACCAAAGGCGGCAGATGCGACGTGCCCACTACGTGGTGCTGACGCGCTGTCCGGCCGGAATGACGCCGCTCGACCGCCGCATCAGGCGCAATAACCTCGAACTCTTGCCATACCAAAACCTGTCGTTCACCCGCGTCGTGGCGGGCGATCCCTATCCGGCTTTTCCGGCCGACGCCGGCGACAGGCGCCTGAAGGCAGGGACGAAGGTGGTGGCGATGGCGGCTCTGGGTAATCCGGCGTCGTTCATTGAGGGTTTGGGAGCGCGCTATCGCGTGGATGACGAACTGCTGTGGCCCGACCACCACCCTTATGTGGTGAGAGACCTCCATCGGATGGAGCGGGCGTTGGAAGAGGCGGGTGGCGACGCGGTGATAGTCACCACCGAGAAGGATGCCGTCAAGTTGGGCACCGGCGCCAGGATCCCGCCCGAGGTGAGGGCGCGCATCTTCGTCCAACCGTGCGAGATGGGTTTCATAGAGGAGTCGAAACACGACTTCTTCAAAAAATTGGAATACGATGTTGGAACGGATCAAAAAAACAGCTTCTTTTATTCGCGATAGCGTGGCGGGCGGCGGGGCCTTCGAGGAGCCCGAGGTAGGGATAATTCTTGGAACGGGCCTCGGAGGGCTGGTCGGAAGCATCGACATCTCTGCGTCTATAAATTACAGCGACATCCCCGACTTTCCGGTCTCGACCGTGGAGGGACACAGCGGCCGGCTGATCTTCGGCCGTCTGGGTGGCCGCCGCGTGGTGGCGATGCAGGGGCGGCTCCATTACTACGAAGGGTGGGAGCCCTGGCAGGTGGTCTTCCCGGTGCGGGTGATGAAGTTTCTGGGGATCCGCACGCTGTTCGTGTCGAACGCCAGCGGGGGGATCAACCCGTCGTTCCGCGCGGGCGACATCATGGTCATCACCGATCATATCAATCTTATTCCCAATCCTCTGGTGGGGCCGAATATCGCCGAACTCGGCCCGCGGTTCCCGGATATGCACGGATGTTACGACCCCGGCTTGCGTGGGATCGCGGCGCGGGTTGCGGCCGAGGAGGGGATCGAACTGCGCTACGGGGTGTATGTGGGCGGCACCGGCCCGACTTTCGAGACCCAGGCGGAGTATCGTTACTATGGGGCTGTCGGCGGCGACACGGCGGGCATGTCGACGACGCCCGAGGTGATCGCGGCGCGCCACATGGGCATCCCCGTTTTCGGCGCGTCGATCATCACCAACGTTGGCCTGTCGGATGAGGCGGGCGACCACGCCGACGTGCAGAAACAGGGCGCCGCCGCCGAGAAAAGGATGACCACACTGTTTGTAAAAATAATCGAAAGACTGACATAATCCAATAATAGAAAAGAGATGATAAACAAGGTAATTTTAGTGGGAAACGTCGGGGCCGACCCCGAGATCCGCACTCTCGAAACGGGAACGAAGGTGGCACGGGTGAGGCTCGCAACCACCGAACGCATATTCAACCGCCAGAGCCAGGAGACAAAGGAACACACCGAATGGCACACCGTGGTGATGTGGAGGGGACTGGCCGACGTGGCCGACAAGTATGTCCGCAAGGGGTCGCAGATCTATGTCGAGGGGCCGCTGAGGTCGAACGAGTGGACGGACAAGGAGGGTGTGAAGAGGTACGGCGTCGAGATAGTCGCCAACGACATGAAACTGCTGGGCCGCCGTCCCGAGGGCTCGGGCGGAGGATCGCAGGGGTACAGCCAGCCGCCCATGTCGAGCTATGGGGCCGCTTCGGGCGGCCCGGGTGTTCATGGCTACCCGGGGGCATCTGCCTCGGCGGGCATGGTACCGGGGGCCGGAGCGTCCGGTGCCGTCGCCGCTCCCGACCGGCTCCCGGTCGACGATCCCGACGATCTGCCGTTTTAAAAAGCGGACACCTGTGAAGACTGCGCCCCCGCGCGGAGAGTTGTATTCTTAACGTTTTACCCGCCGCGTCTCCCGTCGAGGGGTACGCGGCGTTGTGTTTGGCTCCGTCGTTGCCGAGCGACGGGGGTTCCAAGACCTTTTTTGTCGCGGCGCTCGGAGCGACACGACCGCGAAGAGGTTTTTTGCCCCGGCGCTCGGAGCGACGCGACTGCGGAGAGGTTTTTCGTTCCGTCGTTCGGCAACGACGTACAAACAACGGGCGGCGCACCACACACGGTGCGCCGCCATAACAGCCGTCACGGGAACAAAGGCTGTCCGTTATTCGAGTCTTCTGGCGCCGTCGCTTATCACGGCTCCGATAACGCGGGGCGTGAGGCCGAAGCGCGCGTTGAACTTCACCTGAAGGTCGGCGAGGTAGGCGTCGGCCACGGACTCCCTCATCAGATGGATCACGCAGCCGCCGAAACCACCGCCCATCAGACGCGCACCCACAACGCCGTCGCAGGCCCTGGCCGCGTCGACAATGAAGTCGAGTTCGGGGGTCGAGACGTTGTACAGCCCCGACAGGCCGTCGTGCGTTGCGAACATCTTCGCCCCGAACGCGTCGTAACGCCCGGCGTCGAGATCGTCGCAGCCGTCCAACAGCCGCCCGATCTCCTCCACCACATACAAACACCGCCGATAAACCATCCCGGGCATCTCGCCGCGGTACTTGTCGAGCGTGGCCGGGTCGGTATCGCGCAGGCTCTTCACTTCCGGATTGTGGGCGGCGATGATGGACACCCCGGCCTCGCACTGTTCGCGCCGCTCGTTGTACTCACCGCCCGACAGGTTATGTTTCACCATCGAGTCGACCAGCACCACCCGATAACCCGCGGCGGCGGGGTCGAACGGCTTGTATTCGAAACTGAGGTCGCGGCAGTCGAGCTTCAGCACATGACCCGCGCGGCCGTGCAGCGAGATGAACTGATCCATGATGCCGCACTTCACTCCGACGTAGTTGTGTTCGGTCATCTGGCCGATCACAGCCAGCTCGGCGAGCGTGAAACCGAGGCCGAACATGTCGTTGAAAGCGAAAGCGAAGGTGCTCTCCAGAGCCGCCGACGACGACATTCCCGCCCCGAGAGGCACGTTGCCGCCGAATGTGGCGTCTATGGCGGGCACTTTCCTGCCGCGTTTCGCCATCTCCTGCGCAACGCCGTAGATATACTTGGCCCACTGCGGTTTGGGCAGCACGTCGCCGGCCAGATCGACCGACACCTCGCTGTCGTAGTCCACCGAGTAGAGGTGCGACACGCCCCCCGAGGCGGGTTTTATCGCGGCGTAGATGCCTTTGTCGACCGCGCCCGGAAGCACGAATCCCATGTTGTAGTCGGTGTGTTCGCCTATCAGGTTGACCCTGCCCGGCGATGTGTAGAGCGCGGCTCCGGGGCCGAAACGCTTTGCGAATTCCTTTTTTACCTTGTCGATCATAATTCAGTGTAGGGTTTTAAGTTTTAGTTTGATTGTCGGTATTCTATGTCGGTCAAAAACAGCCCGTGGGCCGGTGCCCCGCCGCTTGCACGGCTCAGGTCGCGGGCGTCGACCGCGGCTGCGAACCGCTCCGGTGTAATCTTTCCGCGCCCCACGTCCACGAGCGTACCGACTATCGCGCGCACCATGTTGCGCAGGAAACGGTCGGCGCGTATCGTAAACTCCAACGTGCCATCCTCAAACCTAAGCCACCGTGCCGTCGTGACGCGGCAGATGTTCGTTTTGTTGCCCCCGCCCAACTTGGCGAAAGTCGTGAAGTCGTCGACCTCGGTCAGGTAGGCGGCGGCGCGGTTCATAACCTCCACGTCGAGCGGCACCGTGTACTGCCACGCTGTGCCGGCGCGGAAAGGGTCTTTGAACGGCACTACATAATAGGTGTACTCCCTCGCACGGGCGTCGTATCGTGCATGTGCGTCGTCGGCCACGCGCCGCAGGCCCCGCAGAGCAATGTCGGGCGGCAGGATCGAGTTGGCGTGGTACAGAAAGTCTGCCGCGTCGGCAATCTCCCGCGCCGTGTCGAAATGAGCCACATAAAAAGCCGCGTGAACCCCCGTGTCGGTGCGTCCGGCGCCGGTCACCTCCGTCGTTTCGCCCAACAGCGTCGAAAGCGTCTCCTCGATCGTCTGTTGTACCGTGGGTGCATCGGGTTGTCGCTGCCAGCCGCGATAGGCAGCTCCATTGTATGACAGTTCGAGAAAATAACGCATTTATTGTTTCGCCTCTATGCAGAGCGTGGCGTGGGGCACTATTCGCAGTCGCTCCTTGGGGATCAGTTTCCCCGTCTCGCGGCAGATTCCGTAGGTCTTGTTCTCGATGCGCACGAGGGCGGCTTCGAGGTGCTGTATGAATTTCAACTGCCGTTGGGCCAAACGTCCCGACTCCTCTTTTGAGAGGGTAGCGGCGCCCTCCTCCAACACTTTGAATGTGGGCGAGGTGTCCTCGGTGTCGTTGTCTGCAGAGTGGGTGATGGTCGAACGCAAGAGTTCGTAGTCGGTTTTCGCCTTGTCGAGCTTGTCAAGAATTATCTGCTTGAATTCGGCGAGTTCTTCGTCCGAATACCTTGTTTTTTCTGTTTCAGCCATAGTTATCGCAATTTTTTTCGTATAAAATTAAACACAATATTTGAGACGGCCAAATATTTCCACAAACATGGTTAAAGTTTCGTGATGGCGATGCGCACCTGCGTCTCGTCGATCTCCACCGTTTGTGGGAATTGTCCGGTCGGCTCGGGCTCCGTCTCCACGCTGAGGGCCAGCACCTGCGAGGCGATGTAATCGCGTTGAGTTTCGACACTCTCCGTGACGAACGGCAGCGATTCGATCCGGACGGCGATCTTGTCGACAACTTCGAGGCCGCTCTCCTTGCGCAGGTTTTGGATTCGGTTGACGAGTTCGCGGGCGGTGCCTTCGCGGCGCAGTTCGTCGGTGACGGTTATGTCGAGCGCAACGGTGAGCG
>JAITWC010000029.1 GCA_031285485.1 Alistipes sp. | reverse complement strand
TTTTCACCACCCGCAACAGCATCGCGCCGACCGAATAGCCGCCGCCGAAGGTTGCCACGGCCACGGTGTCGCCCGGCCGCAACCTGTCGCGGTGCTGGGCCAGCGCCAGCAGCGACGAGCCGCAGCCGGTGTTGCCCAACTCCTCGATGTTGTTGAGCGTCCGCTCCATGGGCAGACCCAACTCGCCGCACACGTGGGACACGATGCGAAGGTTGGCCTGATGGCTCACGAACCAGTCGAGCGACGTAACGTCCATGCCGTTGTGTTCCAGAATCTCGCGGGTGTGGCGTTCGACGTATGTGCAAGCCTGATTGAACACGTCGCGGCCGTTGGGCATGCCTATGCCGTCGGTGCGTGGACGAAGGTAAATCCCGTCCGGCCCGGCGCCGATGTGGCCCATACCGCGCGTCTCGATGTCCACGATCTCGATGTCGCCCGTTCCCCCGCGTTCGGTCGAAAGAAAGTATGCCACCGCCGCGTCGCCCCAAAGATGGCCGTGGGCGGGTTCGTGTTCGTCGGAGTAGGTGGAGTTGCGGTCGGCAGCTATCACCAAAGCCTTCGACGCGATGCCGCTCGCGAAGAACGACGCCACGATCTCGATGGCGTTCATGGCCGACGAACAGGCCGACGAGACGTAGAGCGCCTTTGCGTTCTCGATGCCGAAGTTGCGCTGCACGCGGTGGGCGGTTGTTCCCACCAGATCGTCGGGGCTGTACGAGGCGAACACTATGAGGTCGACCTCGCCGATGGGGAACGGCGCGGTGCGCATGGCGTTCTCCACCGCCTTGATGCTCATGTAGTCGATCGTCTCTTTCTCGTTGGCGCGCGAGCGGGTGCGAATGCCGGTTCGCTGGGTGAACCACTCCTCGGGCTTGCCGTACAGGGCGGCGAAATAGCTGTTCGGTATTCTCTTCGACGGCACGTAAAAGCCCGTGGCGTTGATGTATATCGGTGTTTTGTTCATTATTTTACTTCCTTTTCCCGGATTCCCGCCATCCCACATAACGATTTCTTAACGAGAAATATCGCCCAAAAGTATAATCAATTGGGCGATATTCAAAATTTTCGCGCGAAATGCGATCGGCGTTTAGACCTTAACGCTGCACCCGGCCCGAGCCGTCGCCCCCCATCAGGGCCTCGACTTCGGGGACGGTCACGAGGTTGAAATCGCCGTAGATGGTGTGCTTGAGCGTCGAGGCTGCCACCGCGAACTCAAGTGCGCGGGCATCGTCGGCCGGCCACATGAGCAGTCCGTAGATGAGCCCACCCATGAACGAGTCGCCGCCGCCCACGCGGTCGACGATGTGGGTGATGTCGTAGCGTTTCGAAGCGTGGAGCCGGGCGCCGTCCCACAGCACCCCTCCCCACGTGTTGTGGTTGGCATTGATGGAGCCACGCAGGGTTATGATGACTTTTTGGGCTATCGGGAAACGCGACTGCAACTGGCGGCAGACGCTCTCGAATTCGGCGGCATTGACGTCGCCGCCGGTGTGGGCCACGTCAAATCCTTCGGGCTTGATGCCGAACACCTTTTCGGCATCCTCTTCGTTGCCCAGGATCACGTCGCACCCCGCGGTGAGGGCGGGCATCACTTCGGATGCTTTCTTGCCGTATTTCCACAGGTTCTTGCGGTAGTTGAGGTCGCACGACACCTTTACGCCCATCTCGTTTGCAGTGCGGATCGCCTCGAAACACGCGTCGGCCGCGCCCTTGCTTAGCGCGGGGGTGATGCCAGTCCAGTGGAACCAGTCGCTGCCGCTCAGTACCTGCCTCCAATCTATAATGCCGGGGGCTATGTCGGCAATCGACGAGTGGGCGCGGTCGTACACCACCTTCGAGGGGCGTGCCACGGCTCCAGTTTCGAGGAAATATATCCCCACCCGCTCGCCGCCGCGGGCTATGTTTGCCGTGCCGACTCCGCGTTTGCGCAGCTCGGCTATGCACCATTCTGCAATGTCGTTCTGCGGGAGTCGGGTCACGAAGTCGGCCTCGATGCCGTAGTTTGCCAGCGACACCGCGACGTTCGCCTCGCCGCCGCCGAAGGTCGAAGTAAGGTGGGTTGCCTGCGAAAAGCGCTCATACCCGGGAGTCGCGAGGCGCAACATCACCTCGCCAAAAGTTACTACTCTCATCTATTTATTGGTTTTTAAGGATTTGTGGATTCAAAGTCATTTGTTATTCAACCACTTCGGCAAGCAGTTTTCCGTGTGCCATGTCTCGGACGGTGATGTCCTCCGACACGATTACTTTACGCATTGTTCTCCAATCTTGTCGTAATGATTGTTTACCCGTCGGCGCAGTTCACCGATAAAAGTTTCCAGAGGCAATGTACCTTCGTCAATGGCTTGTTGCCATGCCGTTTTAGGCTGTGTTGTCGTCTTTCGACCCGTGCGAACGGCAGCGTTCGGGCAATTGCCTCGTCTGCGGATTATTTTGTCATCGACAACTATCGACATGATTGTAACCATCGTATTTACTGATAGTTATAAATACCTTGAAGTGGGCGGGATAACGATTTGGCAACCGTTCTCATTTCCGCTCGTTGCGGGGTTTCGCACAGTCAAATAACCTCAATGGCAAAGGTAGTTATTCTTTTTCGGAACGCCCTCTATCTTGTCGATTATTTTTCACACTCCGCTGTTTCAAGAGTTTTAGCCGCACTATTCCTTTGTCTGTCGGTTGCGTTCAGCATTCTGTGTTTCAAAGATATCTATACCCGTACGCTCCATTTCGATATTAGACATCTTATCCAAAGATACACATTAAAATAGCAATTTTGAGCGGTGCGGTGAAAGTCTGCTGAAAGACTGGAGTTCCTAACTTAGCCCGCGCAAAGAGTTAAGACATAGAAACAAATCTTAACTTTGGGCAATGGAAAAGAGTATTGAAAAAAGGAATTACGATCGTGCGTTCAAGGAGCGCGCGGTGAAGTAGAGCCATCAGCGCGCCGACTTTAAAGAGTTGGCCGATGAGTTG
>JAITWC010000023.1 GCA_031285485.1 Alistipes sp. | reverse complement strand
TTTGATATGCGATTAATTGGATTGCCGTCGTTGCGCCGTCCGTGGACGAAACCATTTCCGAGGGCTCTTTTGCTCCGTCGTCCGCGGACGAAACCATTTCCGAGACCTCTTTTGCCCCGTCGTCCGTGGACGAAACCGTTTCCGAGACCTCTTTTGCCCCGTCGTCCGTGGACGAAACCATTTCCGAGGCCTCTTTCGCCCCGCCGTCCGCGGACGAAACCGTTTCCGAGGGCTCTTTTGCCCCGCCGTCCGCGGACGGCGTTCCGCCCCGGGCGTCCGGCACAAATATATAAAATTGATTTCAATAAAAAAAGGGCACCCCGCGAAGGGCGCCCTTTCCGTTGCGATTTTATTACGCCCGGAGATCAGTTGAGCGCGAGGGTCACGATCGACGCGGCCGGCAGGGTCACCGTCAGCACGCCGCGTTCGATGCGGGCGCCGCGGAACGGAGCCGTCTTCACCTTGTCGGGGTTCTCGAAGGTGTTGTGGTCGTTGATGGCGCCCGAGGTGAGGATCTCGCCCGTGGCGTTGCGTGCGTTCACGCCCGGCAGGTTGATCGAGACGGTCTGCGGGGTGGTGGCGTCGACGTTCGAGACCGAGATGTGTACCACCCCGGCGGCGTTGCGCGAGGCGGTGGCGCTCACCAGCGGAATGGCCCTCTGGCCGCCGTCGATCCAGTCGCAGCTGATGTCGAGCGGCAGGTACGTGGCGTCCTGGTGCACGCTGTACATCTTGAACACGTGGTAGGTCGGGGTGAGCAGCATGCCGCCCTGGGCGTTGGTCAGGATCATCGACTGGAGCACGTTCACGATCTGGGCGATGTTGGCCATCTTCACGCGCCGGGTGTACTTGTGGAACATGTCGAAGTTGAGCGCCGCCACCATCGCGTCCCTCATGGTGTTCTGCTGGTAGAGGTGTCCGCGCACGGTGCCCGGCTCCTCGTCCCACCACGTTCCCCACTCGTCGACCAGCAGGCCCACGCGGTTGCTCGGGTCGTAGCGATCCATGATGGCGATGTGCTTCTGGAGCATTTCGTCCATGTAGCGTGTCCGGGAGATGGTGTAGTAGTAGTGGTCGTTGTCGAACTGCGTGGCCGATCCCTTGGCGCTCCAGTCGGTGACGGTGTAGTAGTGGAGCGAGATGCCGTTCATGCGGCTGCCCGCCTCGCGCATCAGCACCTCCATCCAGTGGTAGTCGTCCTCGCTCGGGCCCACGGCCACTTTGTAGAGGCGGTTGCCGTCGTAGTTGCGGGCGTAGGTGGCGTAGCGGCGGTAGACGTCGGCGTAGTATTCGGCCCTCATGTTGCCTCCGCAGCCCCAGTTCTCGTTGCCGATGCCGAGGTATTTCACCTTCCACGCCTTCTCGCGTCCGTTGGCGCGGCGCATGTTGGCCATCGGCGAGTCGCCTTCCGAGGTCATGTACTCGACCCATTGTGCGGTCTCCTGAACGGTGCCGCTGCCAACGTTCACGCTCACGTAGGGCTCCGCGCCGAGCATTTCGCACAGGTTGAGGAACTCGTGGGTGCCGAAGCTGTTGTCTTCCACGGTGCCGCCCCAGTGCGTGTTCACCAGTTTAGGCCGCTCGGCCCGCGGGCCGATGCCGTCCATCCAGTGGTATTCGTCGGCGAAACAGCCGCCCGGCCAGCGCAGCACGGGAACCTTGAGGTCTTTGAGGGCCTGGAGAACGTCGCTCCGGTAGCCGTTGACGTTGGGCAGAGCCGAACCCTCGCCCACCCACAGACCGCCGTAGACGAGCGTGCCGAGGTGTTCGGCGAAGTGGCCGTAGATCTCTTTGGGGATGATCTCGGTTCCCTCGGAGGCGCGCACCGAGATCGTGGCGCTCTTCTGGGCGTTGAGGCCGGCGGCGGAGGCCATCACCACGGCCGCGAACAGTAAAAGTTTCTTTTTCATGTTTTAATTTTGCGATTATCGGTTAGGTAAATAGATTGCGTACCGGGCTTCGTGGAGCCTGAAGAAGGGTATGAACTTCATGCCGCCCGCGAGGGTGAAAGAGAGTTGCGCCGCGCCGTCCTTTCGCAGCATCGACGGCAGAGCCTCGGGCGAGCCGTTCAGCGCGGGTGCGTTCTCGGTGGGGACGCGCGTCCCGCCGGCGACGTGGGCCATGCGTCCCTCGTCGGCAAACAGTCCTTCGAGGTCGTCGGTGCCCATCGGCGTGGCGAGCACAACGGGGCCGTACATGAACGCCCACTGGTCTTTCCCGTCGGGTACGCGGGCCATCGTCACCGCCATATCCACGTCGAGGGTGATGCGGTCGCCCGCCCTCCAGCGTCTTTCTACGGTAATGTAGTCGCCGGTGGCGTCGGTGCGCTGCTCTTTCCCGTTGACCGACACCTTAACCCCGCGTGCCCAGCCCGGACGGCGCAGCTTCACGGCGAAAGCTCCCCTCGGAGCCTGCTCCACGGTGAACTCGACGCGCCCGGAGTCGGGGAAACCGGTGCTTTGCGACAGGGTGATGCCCCGCTCCTTCCACTCGACCCGCGAGGGGATGAACAGGTTGACCCAAAGTGCGTCTTCGCTTCGGGCATAGATGAACTCGCCGTACTTGGCGTGGTTCTCAAGCCCCGAACCGACGCAGCACCACATCGAGGTGTGGGGCTGCGAGTAGACGCGGTAGTGGCCCGCGCGCATGGGAGTGAAGTAGACGAATCCGCCCCGGGTGGGGTTCTGCGACGCGAGGATGTGATTGTACAGCGCCTGCTCGTAGTAGTCGGCCATACGTGCTTCCTGAGTGGTCTCGAACAGCATTCGCGTCAGGCGCAGCATGTTGTAGGTGTTGCACGTCTCGGGCCCCTGCACGTCTTCGAGCATCGCCGAGAAGTCGTCCGTGGGGTGGAAATGCTCCCTCACGCTGTTGCCGCCTATCACAACCGAACGGTCGCTCACGACGATGTTCCAGAAGAACCTCGCCGCCCTGTCCCACTCGGCGGCACGGCCCCAGGCGGTGTCGTCGCCGGAGAGTTGGGCTATCCGTTCGTAGCCGATCACTTTTGGGATCTGGGTGTTGGCGTGCATTCCGGTGAGTTTGTCCTCGCCTCGGGTGAGCGGTTCGAGCACTGCCGTGTGCGAAAACCTGCGCGCGAGCGTCAGGTACTTCGCCTCGCCGGTGATTGCCGCAACGTCGGCGAAAACCTCGTTGAGACCGCCGTGCTCGCTGCGCAACATGTCCTGCATCTGCTCGTCGGAGAGACCGGACGTTACGCCGATCATCCAGTCGGTTAGTTCCACCAGCATCGTCAGCGCAAGTTCACTCCCGGCGTGGAGCCATGCGTCGCGTAGTCCGGCGTAGGTTTTGTGGATATTGTAGAGCGGCACCCACTTGCCGTTGAGGTCGAACCCGCGGGCGCGGATGTCGCCTCCCCGGACTTGCTCCCACAGCTCGCGGCTGCCGGGTGTTCCGCCCACAAAGCCGTTGCCCGAGGCGGTCTGCGCTCTCCGCAGCTCACTCAGCATGTAGTCGAGACGGCTCTTCACCGCCTCGTCGCCGGTCGAAGCCCACATCAGGGCCAGCGCCGACAGATAGTGTCCGCCTATGTGTCCGTCGAGCCCCGTGTTCTCCCAGTTGGGATAGCTCTCGGCCTTGGGTGTCAGCCCGGCCTCGCGCAGGAAAGGCGCGAGCAGTCGGTCGGGCTCCATCGACATGATGTATCGCAGGTCGGTCTGCTGAGCATCGAGGAACGGCCCGGCGGTCAGTCTCACGTCCCTCAGCGGGAAGTAGGAGACCGCCTCCTGCGCCGCCGCTCCCACGGTGGAGAGCAGCAGCGCGAGGCCGATAATGGTTATTCTGGTTCGCTTCATCGTTACGCTTCGTTAAAAAGTTCCTTCTCGGTGAAAGCACCCAGCTTGAGGTACTTGCGGTAGAGCGCCCGGTAGAGTGCGGCGTTCTTCGCGTCGGGCTTGTACTCCGACGCGAATCCCGACGACATGGCGGCCTGGGCGTCCTCCACCTTCGCATACACTCCGGCGGCGGTGGCGGCGAACATGGCGGCCCCGAGAGCGCAAGCCTGATCGGTGCGGCACACCTTGATGGGCATGTCCAGCACGTCGCTCAGGGTCTGCATCACGAAGGGCGACTTGAGGGCGATGCCGCCGATGCCGATCACGTTGTCGATTCTCACGCCTTCGCCGCGGAACCTCTCGACGATGGCCCGCGAACCGAAAGCCGTGGCCTCGACCAGTGCGCGGAACACCCGCGGAGCGTCGCTACCGAGGGTCAATCCGGTGATCGTGCCTTTCAGCAACTGGTTGGCGTCGGGGGTGCGGCGTCCGTTCATCCAATCGGTGGCAACTATTGCGTCCTCGCCGATGGGCAGTTCCGCCGCGGCCTCGCTCAGCGCGGGGATCAACCCCTCGGAGATGCGTTCGCGCTCGGCGGCGTCGAGTCCCTTGAGCGGCCATTCGAGCAGCTTGCGGAACCAGGCGTAGATGTCGCCGAAAGCCGACTGCCCCGCCTCAAGACCGATCATGCCCGGAATGACCGAGCCGTCGACCTGTCCGCAGATACCTTTTATGAGTTTATCACCAACCTCCTCGCGGCTCGCAACCATGATGTCGCAGGTGGAGGTGCCGATCACCCGCACGAATGTGTGCGGCGTGACATCGGCGCCGACGGCTCCCATGTGGCAGTCGAACGCTCCGCCCGCGACCACGACTTCGGTCGTCAGGCCCAGGCGTCCGGCCCATTCGGCGGTGAGTCGTCCGACGGGTTTGTCGGCCGTCTCGGTGTCGGTGAACAGCCTCGCCCGGTAGCCCGCGAGCAGCGGGTCGATCCCCGTGAGGAACTCCTCGGGCGGAAGACCTCCCCACGACGGGTGCCACATGGCTTTGTGGCCCTCGGCGCAGCGGCTGCGAACAACGTCTTTGGCCGACTTTGCGCCCGTCAGCAGAGCCGGCATCCACTCGCAGTGTTCGACGAGGCTGTATGCGGCCTCCCGCACTTCCTTGTCCTCGCGCAGGACGTGCAGCGCCTTGGCCCAGAACCATTCCGAGGAGTAGATGCCACCCTCGTAGGCCGAGTAGTCGACGCTCGACGCGGCGCAGGCGCGGTTGATCTCCGCGGCCTCGTGCACCGCCGTGTGGTCTTTCCACAGCACGAACATCGCGTTGGGATTCTCGGCGAACTCCGGCTTCATCGACAGCGGCACTCCCGCCTCGTCGGTGAACACGGGGGTGCTGCCGGTGGTGTCGAAGGCGATGCCCACGACCTTTTCCGCGGTTCCGGCCGGACACGCCGCCAGAGCCTCGCGCACACTATCCTCCAGCACGTCGATGTAGTCCTGCGGGTGCTGGCGGTAGCGGTTGGCGGCGGGGTCGCAGTACATTCCCTCGGCCCATCGCGGATAGTATTTCACGGCGGTGGCGATCGTCTCGCCGTTCGCGGCATCGACCACGACGGCTCGCGCCGAGTCGGTGCCATAGTCGAGTCCTACAACGTATTTGCTCATTGCAGTGCCTTGTTAAGCATGTAGTATACTTCGTTGCAGCGCAGCTCCTTCTTGAATCCGGAGATGGTGGTGTCCTCGTCGATCACAACCATTTCGATGCCGGCGATGTCGGCCCAGTCTTCCCAGTATTCGACGGTCAGGTCGTAGGAGAAACTCGTGTGGTGGGTGCCACCCGCGAGGATCCACGCCGCGGCGCCCACTTCGAGGTTGGGCATGGGGATCCACAGCGCGCTGGCGACGGGCAGTTTGGGCAGCGGCTTGCTCTCGATGCACTCCACCTTGTTGACGATCAGGCGGAACCTGTTGCCCAGATCGACCACCGTGGCGGCGGTTCCGGTGCCGGGCTTGCTGGTGAAAACCAGACGGGCGGTCTCGCTGTCGATGCCGATCGACAGGCGGTGAACTTCGAGGCGCGGTTTGGTGGCGGCGATCATCGGGCAGATCTCCAGCATGTGGGCCTGAAGGATCGCGCTGCGGTCGCCGTCGAAGTTGAGAGTGTAGTCTTCGAGGAACGAGCACCCCTTGGGCATGCCCTGGCTCATGAACCACGTGGTGCGGACCAGCGCGGCGGTCTTCCAGTCGCCCTCGGCGCCGAAACCGTAGCCCTCGCTCATCAGGCGCTGCGACGCCAGGCCCGGGATCTGGTCGAAGTCGCCCAGGTCGTTGAAGTTCGTTGTGAAAGCCTTCGCGCCGGTCTCCTTGAGCAGGCGGCGCAGGGCGATCTCCGCCTTTGCCGAGTTCCACACCTTGGTGTAAGCCTCGGTGCCGGGTGTTTCGAGCGCGGGCGAGTGGTCGTATTCCTTGAAGTAGTCGGCCACGAGCGCCTTGGTGTCGGCGTCGCTCACGGCGTGGTAATACTTCATCAGGTCGTTCACGGGGCAGTAGTCGACGTGGTAGCCCATCACCTGTTCGGCGGCCACCTTGTCGCCGTCCGTAACGGCCACGTTGTTCATCTGGTCGCCGAAACGCAATATCAGCATATCCTGCGAGTCGGCCCACGCGGCTGCGACCCTCATCCAGATCGCGATCTTGTCCTGCGCGGCGGCGTCCTGCCAGTGGCCGACGACAACCTTGCGGTTCTTGCGCATGCGGGTCACCATGTGGCCGAACTTGCGGTCGCCGTGTGCGCTCTGGTTGAGGTTCATGAAGTCCATGTCCATCGTGTCCCACGGGATCTCGCTGTTGAACTGGGTGTGGAAGTGGAGCAGCGGTTTGTTGAGCGCCTGCAACCCGTGGATCCACATCTTGGCGGGCGAGAAGGTGTGCATCCAGGTGATCACACCGATACATTTGTCGTCGTTGTTGGCGGCCTTGAAAGCGGCGGTCACCTCTTTCGACGAGTTGACGGTGCCCTTGTACACCACCTTGACGGGCAGTCGCCCCGAGTCGTTGAGTCCCTTGACCATTGCGCCCGAATGAGCGTCCACCTTGACGACCGCGTCGCCGCCGTACAGGAGCTGAGCTCCCGTCACGAACCATACTTCATAATTGTCGAACATGATTTTTTTTATTTTAAACGGTTAGTAAAAGTTGCAGTTATAAGTTATTTTGTTTGCGGCGCGCAGCCCGACTCATAACTTTTTTTTCTCGCGGCGGCCGGCCTGCTGCGCGGCGATGTCGCGGGTGCGGACGACGATCTCGTTGAGGCGCGAGATGAACGTGTCGTACACCGCGCCGCCATCCACGACCGCCAGCGCGTCGACCCGCTCGACCAAAATACGGTACGCCTCGTCGACTTCGAGACGGACGGTGCGCAGTACCAGCTTCGTGCGCTCGGCCTCCTCGTCGGCACGCCTCAGAATGAGGCCCTGTACCTCCAGGTTGAGCCGGTCGAGCTCGCCGATCCATCCGCCGAGGTCGAGCGTCTCCGCGTCCAGTGCGCCTTTCGTGGTCAGCTCCACCAGCAGGTTGTGGATGGCGCTCGTCTCGTCGTCCAGCGTTCGGGCCACCACGTTGCCGTAGGTGTCGAACACGATGCGGAGACGGCGGGCGGCCTCGCCAACGATGGGATTGTAGTGGTTGGTGGCCGAAACGACGGCGTCCGACAGGCCGCGGAACACGGCGTCGCGCGCGTGGTCGGCATCCTCGATGTCGTCGGTGAGGGCGCTGCGGACGATCTTCTTGAGCGCCTCGTCCTCCTGCGAGTGGAGCAGCGTCAGGGCCGCCATCTGGGCCTCGACCCTGAGCGCCTCCGCGCCGATCTCCTTCACCAGAGCCACCACGTACTGCATGAACTGGAAATGGGTGTCGTTGCGGAGGCGGTAGAGGTAAATGTTTTCGATTTTCATGACCGTAATTGTTTTAGGGTTGGTTTATGTGTTGCCGGCGAAGCCCTGAAACTTTGCAAAACGCCCGCCGATGGGTCGGCGGAGGTTCTGAAACTTTGCAAGGTGTCCGCCGAGGGGTCGGCGGGGGTTGTGAAACTTTGCAAGGTGTCCCCCGAGGGGTCTGCGGAGGTTCTGAAACTTTGCAAGATGCCCGCCGAGGGGTCGGGCCGGGTTGTGAAACTTTTCAATGCCCTTTTTGGGCCCTCGCGCCGGGGATTGCCGAACCTTACACACACCAACGCACCCCGGCGGAGAGCCGCTAACTACTTGGGACCCTCGCGCCGGGGCTGACAAACTTTACCCACACACAACGCACCCCGGCTGAGAGCCACTAACCTTACTTAAAACTACATTAGACGTCTTCGATAAATACGGGGAATTGACATTGAATTTCAGGCACACAAATATCTGTTCGAGGTATTTGTCGAAGAAGTATGGTTTTAAATGTCATAAATACAAACTTTGGCGATGAATTCACTGTCGAGGAACATGGCGTATATCTTACTGTCATCAAGTTCGACGGAGAAGTGATAAACAGGCTCGTCAACTAATATACGTTCAATTAGTCGGCCCGACATATCGTATTTATGTATCTCCGATTTTTGAATATTTGCACTCAATATTTTCCTGTTCGAACCTTGATAGAGCGCATAAAAGAAGTTGTCAGATACAGCCGTAAAGGTGTAGCCGAGCGTTGGGTCGACATAAGCCCAACCTCCCTGGTCATCCTTCTTAATGTCGTTTCGGAATGAGTCGAACCGCGTTTCCCCCACCAAACCGTTTCCCGCAGCATCTATCACAGATGCAATCGGATGATACTGATATGCTACAAACAGCCGTTCGCTATCCTCGTGGTAAGCGTAATGGGCTTGAAAAACGGTGCTGTTCAAGGCTACCGGATCTATGTTCCTCGGCATTTTCAGCGGATGGTAGTTTGCATGCTCCTCCTCGCCCGTTTGGAGGTTCAGGATTTGCAACTGATTAGGTCCCTCTTTGACGGAGATAACCCGGGAATCATTCACTATGAAGAGGAAGTTGGAGCCGATCAACTTCTCCTCGTATTCTCCCATGTCCAGCAACGCTATCTCAAGCGAGTCAGTAAAGCGCAATTTTCTGTAATTGGCATCCGCAGATGTTACCGTCAAACCTTTTTGTGTCGCAACGATGCGCGGAAGGATAAATTCACCGGGCCCCCTTCCCTCTGTGCCCCACGATTGGCGAAGCACGCCCGTTTGCTTGTCGAAAAAAGACAGGAAACCATTCTTGTTGTTTCTATCAAACAGAGCGACTGCACCTAATGTAGCGTATATTTGCCGTGGTGCGAGAAGTTCGGGGGATGTATCAAAAGGTACACCAACCACACTTCTTGTGGGTATCGCGTCAAGCGAAATTATTTCCCGTCTTACACCGCATGCTACCGATAACAAAATCGTTACCGTTAGGAGTAACGCCAAAATCGACAAGTTTTTCATATCCCAACGTCTGATAGAATATTAAAGAATGGTTTCCCGTTCTCTTCGCGTTAGCACTGAGTGTACTGCGGTTTTGTGCCACTAACCCATTCGCAATCTCCGCACCGCCTGAAATTTTTGGAATCTTCATACCAATCGTCGTCATACTGATACGCAGCAAAACCGCACCCTCCGCCACTGCCTCCTTCGTTCTGGGACAGTGCCTCAAGGTTTTTGATCATGAGGTCGGACATTTTGGTAGTGCTGTTTGCGTTGTTAACGGCAACGCCTGCCACAGCTACGATGGCGACTGCGCCGCCGACTAAGCTGAGAAATGTTTTCTTTGTCATTTTTTTGTTGTGTTAGTTTGGTAAACGATCTATTTAAATTAGTTTGTTGGTTATATTTCCACGTCCCTAAAGTTAAGGTGTGGTGTCGTTTTTGTTCCGTTCGGAACGTCGGAGAACATGCTCTTCGCATTGTTTGGTTCTGTTTTTCGTCATAGGCATCTACACTTTTCTTGTTTGTTTCAGCAAAAGTACAGCATTTTTTTAATAGGCTTCTTCGATAAATACGGTTTAAAGATATTTATACGCCTGAAAATCAATCCTCATTACACTATTTGCCGAAGATGTCTATCGAACCCTCGCGCCGGGGATCGTCGGAAACCCACACAACCAACTCGCCCCGGCGGAGAGTCCGGCACAAAACTAATAAATAGTTCCGGATTAGCAACCGCGGCGACGCAAAAAATCCGAAAGGAAATTAGGCCGTTCCGGGCGGATGGATTATCTTTGCACGGTCGCGCGACACCGCGCGGCACACCGAAAACATGAAAATAGCAATCCAGGGATACCAGGGCAGTTTCCACCAGATAGTCGCCGAACAGTACTTCGGCACGGGGATCGAGGTGCTGCCGTGCGCAACGTTCCGCGAAGTGGCACGACGCACCAAAAGCGGCGAGGCGGCATTCGGCGTGATGGCCGTCGAGAACTCAATCGCCGGAACGATCATCGCGAACTACGGCCTGTTGCAGGAGGCCGGGGTGCAGGTCGCCGGCGAGGTCTACCTACACGTCGTGCAAAACCTCATGGCGATCCCCGGAACCACCCTCGACGACATAACCGAGGTCGAAAGCCACCCCATGGCCCTCCAGCAGTGCCACAACTTCCTCGACACGCACCCCGACTGGCGGCTGGTCGAAAGCGAAGACACCGCGCTGAGCGCGCGCGACGTCGCCGAACGCGGAGAGAAGAACGTCGCCGCGATAGCCGGCGAAAGCGCCGCGAGGCTCTACGGCCTGGAGATAGTAGCGCCCGACATCAACACCATCAAAAACAACTACACCCGATTCGTGATAATAAAAGTGCAGGACCTGCTCATCGACACCAAGGCCGACAAGGCAAGCCTCTACTTCAAGACCGACCACCGGCAGGGCTCGCTCGTGAGGGCGCTCGAAGTGCTCGACGGGGTGAACATGAGCCGCCTCCAGTCGCACCCCATCCCCGCCGAACCGTGGCACTACATGTTCCACATCGACATCGAGTTCCCCTCGCTGGAGGTCTACTCGGCAAACCTCGAACGGCTGATACGCGCCACCGAACAGGTACACGTCTACGGTGTCTACCCGAGCGCACTTAAACTCCAAAAATAACGACATAACGACACAAACACCATGAAAAAAGTAGAAATCACCTGCGCGGGCAGGCTCGACACAATCAAGGAGTACTATTTCTCCGCCAAGAACAAACAGATCGCCGAACTGAAAGCCTCCGGACGCGACATCGTCGCCCTGGGTATCGGCAGTCCCGACCTTCCGCCGCCCGCCAGCGTGACGGAGGCCCTCCACACCGCCGCCCTGAGGCCCGACGTCCACGGCTACCAGCCATACCACGGCAGCGACCTGCTGCGCGGCGCATTCGCCGACTGGTACAAAAAGTGGTACGGGGTGGAACTGAATCCCAAGAACGAGATCCTGCCCCTGCTCGGCTCCAAGGAGGGCATCGTGCATGTCTGCATGACCTTCCTGTCCGAGGGCGACCGAGCCCTGATCCCCGACCCGGGTTATCCCACCTACAACGGCGGTGTGACGCTGGCCGGCGCCACTCCCGTGCCCTACGCGCTGAAGAAGGAGAACGGTTACCATCCCGACTTCGACGAGCTGGAGGCAATGGATCTGTCGAAGGTGAAGCTCATGATCTGCAACTATCCCAACATGCCGACCGGCACCGTGCCCACCGTCGAACTGTTCGGGAAACTGATCGCGTTCGCGGCGAAACACAACATCCTGCTGCTGCACGACAACCCTTACAGCTTTATCCGCAACGACCTGCGCCTGAGCATCCTCTCCGTCGAGGGGGCGAAGGACGTGGCGATGGAACTCAACTCGCTGTCGAAGGGCCACAGCATGGCGGGCTGGCGTGTTGGTTCGCTGGCCGGTCGCGCCGACTGGATCTCCGACGTGCTGCGCTTCAAGTCGAACATGGACTCGGGGATGTTCTATCCCGTTCAGGCCGCCGCCGCCGCCGCGCTGAGCCTCGGCGACGAGTGGTTCACCGAGCTGAACGCCATCTATTACGCCCGCGAGAAGGAGGGCTTCAAACTGCTCGACACGCTGGGATGTAAATACCGCGAGGGTCAGGCGGGCCTGTTCATCTGGGCCGATCTTCCCGACTCGTGGAAGGGCGACTGTTTCGAGTTCTCCGACATGGTGCTCGACAAGGCCGACGTGTTCGTCACTCCGGGCGGAGTGTTCGGCAAGGAGGGCACGCGCTGCATCCGCATCTCGCTGTGCGTTCCCGCCGAGTTGCTCGCCAAAGCCACGGCCAAAGTGCAGGCGGCCGGGTTATGACGGCTGCGGTCTTCGGCCTCGGGCTTATCGGCGGTTCGTTCGCGCTGGCCCTGAAGGATCACGGACTGGCCGACGAGGTGATCGGCGTGGACTCGTCGGCGGAGAATGCCCGCAGTGCGCTCGAACTCGGCCTCGTCGACCGCACTGCGATCCACGACGAGGCCGTGGCCGGGAGCGATCTCATAGTTCTGGCGACCCCCGTCGACGTCACGCCCGTTCTGGCGACACGCATACTCAACCGGGTACGGCACGGCCAGACCGTCATG
This sequence comes from Alistipes sp., assembly GCA_031285485.1. Lineage (GTDB taxonomy): Bacteria > Bacteroidota > Bacteroidia > Bacteroidales > Rikenellaceae > UBA940. The sequence goes on along the minus strand of JAITWC010000023.1, from coordinate 16,507 downwards.
GATATGGGTTCCATAAAGGAGGAGCTGTGCGAGGTGATCGAGCAACACCCCGCGCGGGGCCGGTTCGTGGCCACGCACCCGATGTGGGGCACCGAGTTCAGCGGCCCCGCCGCCGCGCGGCACGGAGCCTTCACCGGGCGGACTACCGTGATCTGCGACCGCGAACTGTGCGACGCCGACGCCCTCGCCACCGTCGAGAACATCTACGCCCGGATCGGCTCGCCCGTCATCTACATGTCCGCCGCCGAACAGGACCTCCACACGGCATACGTGTCGCACATCTCCCATATCACCTCGTTCGCGCTGGCGCTGACGGTGCTCGAAAAGGAACGGGAGGAGGAACGCATATTCGACCTCGCGGGAGGAGGTTTCGAGAGCACCGTGAGGCTCGCCAAAAGCTCGCCCGAGACGTGGCTGCCGATCTTCACCGGCAACAAGTACAACGTCCTCGACGTACTCCGCGAGCACATCCACCAGTTACAGATACTGCGCCGCCTGCTCGAACGCGACGACCGCGAGGGCTTGCGCGCGGCGATGCAAAAGGCAAATACCATAAAGAGAATATTACCATGAACAAATTCAAACTCGGGGCAAAGCGGCCCCTCATAATATCGGGCCCGTGCAGCGCGGAGACGCGCGAGCAGACGCTCGACACCTGCGTGAAACTTGCCGAGACGGGTGTGGTCGACGTGCTCCGCGCCGGAGTGTGGAAACCCCGCACCTCGCCCGGAACGTTCGAGGGGGTCGGCCTCAAGGGTCTGGCGTGGATGGCCGAGGCGAAGAGGCTGACGGGACTGCCGGTCGGGGTGGAGGTTGCCACGGCCAAACATGTGGAGAGTGCGTTGGAGTTCGAGATCGACCTGGTGTGGATCGGGGCGCGCACCACGGTGAGCCCGTTCGCGGTTCAGGATGTGGCCGACGCGCTGAAGGGCAGCGGGGTGCCGGTGATGATCAAGAACCCGATGAACCCCGACATCGACCTGTGGGCCGGGGCGGTGAAACGTTTCGCGGCGGTTGGCATCCCGATGGACGACATCGGCCTTATCCACAGGGGATTTTCGTACTTCGGGCAGCAGCGTTACCGCAACGCTCCGATGTGGCCGCTGGCGTTCGAGATGCGGAGCAGGTTCCCGGAGACGATGATGATCTGCGACCCGTCGCACATGGCGGGCACGACGGAGTATCTCCACGAACTGTCGCAGTCGGCGGCCGACCTTCGTTACGACGGGTTGATAGTCGAGAGCCACGTGTGCCCGGCCGAGGCGCTGAGCGACGCCGGGCAGCAGTTGGTGCCGGCGGAGCTGGAACGCCTGGTGCGCGGCGTGAACTGGCGCCGCGAGGCGGCCGACGACCCCGGGTTCGTGAAGGCGCTCGACCGTTTCCGCGACCAGATCGACCAGATCGACGCCGAGCTGTTCTCGCTCCTGGGGCGCCGCATGAGCATCAGCGAGGAGATCGGCCGCGTGAAGAAGGCCAACGACGTCGCCATCCTCCAGTCGAGCCGCTGGGGGGCGATCAAGGAGCGGATCCTGTCGCAGGCCGACACGCTGGGGCTGGGCCGCGAGTTCCTCAACGACATTTTGGAGGCGATCCACCTCGAAAGTATCAACCGGCAGAACAGCGTGATGAACTTTTAAGGCTCCGTAGCCCTACGGAACCTTGCCCGAACTTTTTTGGGGCCTTCGTAGCCCTACGGAGCCTTGCCCGGACTTTTTTGGAGCCTTCGTAGCCCTACGGAGGCTTCCCCGAAACTTTTTGGAGCCTCCGTAGCCCTACGAAAGCTTCCCCGAGTTTTTTTGGAGGCTCCGTAGCCCTACGGAGGCTTCCCCGGACTTTTTTCAAGCCTTCGTAGCCCTACGGAGCGTCACCGCGGGTCGACATCGAAAGTAAGCGTGATCCGGCGGAAATCGGGGACGGCAAGAATGGCGGCGGAGGTGGCACGGAGGGTTTCGCGCACGGTCGACATCGGCATGGCCCCCGCGCCGTCGGAGAGCGTTCCGCGAGGCGCTTTGAGCAGGAAGATGAGGGCGTATTCGCCCTTTATTTTTTCCACCACCGGGGGTTGGGGCCCGAGCAGACGTTCGCCGAACACCGGGCGCAGCAGCTCCGCCAACCGCGCGGCGGCGGCCCCCAGGACCTCGCGGTCGGAGTGGCGCAGCATCACCCGCACCAACCTCGCATAGGGCGGATAACCGTACATGGCGCGTTCGGCGAGCAGGTCGGCGGCCATCGCGCGGTAATCGCCCGCGGCGGCCTGGGCAATGAGGCGGCTGCCGGGCGACACGGTCTGGATCACCACCTGCCCCCGCACGTCGCGCCTGCCCGCGCGCCCCGCCACCTGCATAATCAGCGCGAAGGCGTTCTCGGACGCGCGGAAGTCGGGATGGTTGAGCAGGTTGTCGGCACCCAGCACCCCAACGACCGACACCCCCGCGAAGTCGAGCCCCTTGGTCACCATCTGCGTGCCCACGAGAATATCGGTCGCTCCGGCCTCGAAGTCGCCGATTATTCGGCGAAAAGCCCTTTCGGATGTGGTGCTGTCACGGTCGAGCCGGGCCACGCGCGCCGCGGGAAACAGGCGGGCGAGTTCTTCCTCTATCTTTTCGGTCCCGAAACCCTTCGTGGCGAGATTCATGCCGCCGCACGCCGGACACAGCGACGGCAACGGGGTCGACGCGCCGCAGTAGTGGCACCGGAGCGAGTCGCGGTGGACGCTCAGCGGAATGGCGCAGTGGCCGCACCGCGGGACGTGGCCGCACTCGGCGCACTCGATGAACGGGGCGATCCCGCGCCGGTTGCGGAACACGATCGCCTGCTCGCCGCGGCCGAGCGCCCCGGCCATGCGGTCGAGCAGCTCTTTGTTGAAGTTCCCGCGTCGTTCGCCGCGACGGGCGGAGCGCAGGGTGTCGGAGATCGTCACCCCGGGCGGCGGCGTGCCCCCCCAGCGTTCGGTCAACTCCACCAGGCCGTATTTTCCGCCTTGCGCGTTGGCCCACGTTTCGAGCGAGGGGGTGGCGCTGGCGAGGATCACTTTGGCGCCGCTCTCCTGCGCCAGCACTATCGCGGCGTCGCGGGCGTTGTAGCGCGGTGCGGGGTCGGACTGTTTGTAACTCGAATCCTGCTCTTCGTCCACGACGATGAGCCCGGGTCGCGGGAGGGGCAGGAAGATGGCCGAACGAACCCCCACGACGAGCGTGCCTCCGGTGGAGCGGGCCAGACGGATGTATGTTTCGGCGCGTTGCCTCGGGCTGAGAGCAGAGTGGTAAACCACGACGCCGGGGCCGAACACACGCCTCACACGCTGCACGAAATGGGTGGTGAGGGCGATCTCGGGCAGCATCAGCAGCACGTCGCGCCCCTTTGCCAGCGTTCCGGCTATGGCATGGAAACAAACCTCGCTCTTTCCGCTCGACGGGACTCCGAACAACAAAGCAGTGTTGTGGTATCGCAACGCCTCGCGCAATTCATCGAGCGCGGTTCGTTGGGCCGGGGAAAGCTCCGGCAGCCGGAACGCCGCCGGCGGATCGTTCGCCGGAAGTGTTGCCGCCTCGCATTCCGAGATCGCGATAAGCCCCTTTTGGGAGAGCGCGACCAGGACGGCCGCACCGGCCTTCAGTTCCGACCGCGGAATGGGGCCGGGGCCAAGGGCCGCGATCTCCACCAGAGCGTGGTATTGTTTCGGTGCCCGGCGACGAAGTTTCTCGCACTCTTCATTGAAAGCCCCCTCGCCCGAAGCGGCGGCGGTCAAAGCCACCGTTCGCACCCTGCGCGCCTGGAACTCATCGGCGGCAAACTCCTCCTCCGAGAATCCGGCCGGTTTGAGCAACGCTGGCAGCGCGGCGGTCATCACCTCTCCCGGAGTACACATGTAATATTCGGCCATCCACTCCCACAGCCGCATCTGCTCCGGCGACACGATTGGCCGCGAAAACAGCAACCGCCGCACCGGCCGGGTGGGAAACGCGGGCTCCACGTCATGCACCCGCAAAATTATCCCTCCCACGATCTGCCTCGCCCCGAGAGGCACCGCCACGGCACACCCCGACGAAAGCCTGCCGAGTAGATCCTCACCGACGCGGTAAGTGAAAAACGGCGGCCCCGCCTGAGGCAAAATTATGTCGGCATAGCTCATAGGGGACGTAAAATTACGCAAAAAATCGCTACTTTTGCACCTATGTCGAATTTTGTACACCTTCACGTCCATACCCAGTATTCGATCCTCGACGGGGCGTCGGATATTAAAAAGCTCATTGCCCGCACAAAGGAGATGGGTATGCCTGCCGTAGCCATCACCGACCACGGCAACATGTACGGCGTTAAGGAGTTTCACGACGTCGCCTCGCGCGAGGGGGTGAAACCGATCATCGGATGCGAGGTGTATGTGGTGCGCGACCGTTTCGTCGCCGACAAGGACGAAAAGGCGGGCGACCATCTCGTGCTGCTGGCAAAAAACCTTACGGGCTACCAGAATCTCTGCAAAATCGTCAGCTACTCGTGGACGGAGGGGTTCTATTATAAGCCTCGCATCGACAAGACCCTGCTGCGGGAGCATACCGAAGGGCTGATCTGCTGCTCTGCTTGTCTGGGCGGCGAGGTGTCGCAGGCAATTCTGCGCGGCGACATGAAAGGCGCCGAGGATACGATAGCCGAATTTAAAGCGATGTTCGGCGACGACTACTATCTTGAAATGCAGCTTCATCCGGTAGGCATGTCGGCCGACACTCGTAGCCGTGGGGTGTACGAAGGCCAGAAGAAAGTGAATGCCGTTCTCGTCGAACTCGGAAAAAAGTTCGGCGTGAAGTATATCGCCTCCAACGACGTGCACTTCGTGGACGCCGACGACGCCGAGGCACACGACCACCTGATATGCCTCAACACCGGCAAAGACCTCGACGACCCCAACAGGATGCGATACACATTCCAGGAGTGGTTGAAAAGCCCCGATGAGATGGCGGCTCTCTTTCCCGGCGCGCCAGAGGTTTTGGAAACCACACTGGAGATCGCGGAAAAGGTGGAGTCGTATTCGTTGGAGCATCCGCCGCTGCTGCCCGACTTTCCGGTACCGGAGGAGTTCGATGATCCGGAGAAGACAACCGTTGCCAAGCAGTTCGACTACCTGCGCCACTTGGCCTATGCCGGAGCGAGGGAGAGATACGGCGAGGAACTTAGCGAAAAGGTGACAGAGAGGCTCGAATATGAACTCAAGACGATCGAGTGGATGGGCTTTCCGGGCTACTTCCTCATCGTGTGGGATTTCATTCGTGCCGCGCGCGAGATGAGAGTGTCGGTTGGACCGGGCCGCGGATCGGCCGCGGGGTCGGTGGTGGCTTATGCTCTGCGCGTCACCAACATCGACCCGCTGCGCTACGACCTGCTGTTCGAACGCTTCCTCAACCCCGACCGCATCTCGCTGCCCGACGTCGACATCGACTTCGACGAGGACGGCCGTGCCGACGTGCTGGAGTACGTGACCGAAAAGTATGGCAAAAAGCGCGTCGCCCAAATCGTAACCTTCGGCTGCATGGCCCCCAAGATGGCGATCAAGGATGTGGCCCGCGTCCAAAAACTGCCCCTCTCCGAGAGTGACCGACTCACCAAGTTGGTGCCCGACCGCCTCGCTCCAAAGAAGGGTCAGACCGCCTTCGAGCACCTCTACGAAGTGTCGGCTGAGATGAGGGCCGAGCGCGAATCGCATAACGAGGTGATCCGCCGAACGCTCGAATACGCTGAGAAGTTGGAAGGATCGGTGCGCCAGACCGGAGTCCACGCCTGCGGTGTGATAATCGGTAAAGACGACCTCGAACTCTACGCCCCCATCGCCACCGTGCGCGACAAGGACAAGGAGACGAAAAGTTCGAGTAAGAGGAACGATGACGAGTTGAAGAACGTTGTGCAGTTCGAAGGGGGGCAGGTGGAGAGTGTCGGCCTCATAAAGATGGACTTTCTGGGTCTGCGCACGCTGTCGATAATAAAGGATGCGTTGCAAAACATCGAACTGATCCACGGCCAAAAGATAGACATAGAGGCGGTGCCGCTCGACGATGCCCAGACTTACGAACTCTTCAGCCGCGGCGATACACAGGGGCTGTTCCAGTTCGAGTCGGCCGGAATGCGCAAACATCTCAAAAACCTCAGGCCGACGCGATTCGAAGACCTCATTGCGATGAACGCCCTCTACCGCCCCGGCCCGATGGACTACATACCGTCGTTCATCCGCCGCAAGAACGGTGACGAGCCGGTAGCCTACGACATCGCCGAGATGGAGGACTATCTGGCCGACACTTACGGCATCACGGTCTATCAGGAGCAGGTGATGTTGCTGTCGCAAAAGCTGGCGGGATTCACCGGCGGCGAGGCCGACACGCTGCGCAAGGCGATGGGCAAGAAACAGAAGGCGGTGCTCGAAAAGATGAAGCCCAAGTTCATCGAGGGTGCCACAGCCAAAGGCCACGACCCGAAGACGATCGACAAGATATGGCGCGACTGGGAGGCGTTCGCCGAATACGCCTTCAACAAGAGCCACTCCACCTGCTACGCCTACGTCGCCTACCAGACCGGTTGGCTCAAGGTCCACTATCCGAGCGAATTCATGGCGGCGGTGCTGAGCCGCAACCTCAATAACATCAAGGAGATCACGCACTACATGCAGGAGTGCAAACGGATGCGGATAAACGTGTTGGGACCCGATGTGAACGAGAGTTTTCACATGTTCTCGTCCGACAGGAGCGGCAACGTGCGGTTCGGGCTCGCCGGCATCAAGGGGGTGGGCGAGGCGGCAGTGCGATCCATCATCGGGGAGCGGCAGACTGGTGGACGGTTCGCCGACATATACGACTTCATGGAGCGGATCAACCTTCAGGCCGTCAACAAAAAGACGCTCGAAGGGTTGGCCGTGGCGGGTGCGCTCGACGCAATCAGCGGTTTCCACCGCAGTAAGTTCTTTGCCGAGACGGGTGAGAGCGGCACCTCGGGCGGTGGCACGTTCCTCGAACAGCTCATGCGTTACGGTGCCCGAATACAGGGCGAACGGTCGAACGCCCAGCAGAGCCTTTTCGGAGGCACGGCCCAGGTGGCGGTGCAGAAACCCGCGCCCCCGGCCGTCGGCGACTGGTCGCAGTTGGAAACGCTGAATAGGGAGAGGGAGTCGATAGGGATTTACCTCTCGTCGCATCCGTTGGATAAATACGCCGTCGTGATCCGGCACCTGTGCAACTCCACGCTGTACGATCTGAGTGATCTGGCCGGAAAGGACGGCCACGATTTCACCGTGGCGGGCATGGTGACGGGGGTGCAGAATCTCGTCACCCAGAAGGGGAAACCCTACGGACGGATAAAGTTGGAGGACTACGACGGCAACAGCCACGAGTTTACGATGTTCGACAAGGAGTACGAAAAACACCGGATGTTTTTCTTCTCCGATTATTTTTTGTTTATTCGCGGCAAGATCCAGACACGTTTCGGGCGTGAAGGAGAGCTGGAGGCACGCATCACCGACATGCGACAACTGGACGACGTGGAGCGGACCATGCTGCGCGAAATTTGCGTAACCGTGCCGTTGGAGGCGATCGACGGCGCGTTCGTTGCGTCGCTCGACCATGCGGCGCGCGAGTCGGAGGGTGGCCTGCGGCTGGCGGTGAAAGTGACCGACCGCAAGGAGGGCGTGAGTGTGAAGATGCACTCCCGCAGCCGAAAGGTGTCGCTCTCGGGCGGCCTTACCGATTTTTTGGACGACAACGAATTGAGATACACAATACAATAATAAAGATATGGCAAAGGAGATTACAAACGCCGTGTTCGACGAGTTGCTCGCGAGCGGCCAACCTTTCATGGTTGATTTTTGGGCCGAATGGTGCGGCCCGTGCAGAATGATAGCACCGATGGTCGAGGAGTTCGCCGGCGAATACGAGGGGCGGATCACGATAGGCAAATGCAACGTCGACAGCGAACGCGAGCTGCCGTCCCGCCATGCTGTCCGCAACATCCCCACGCTGCTCTTCTTCAAGGAGGGCAAACTCGTCGACAGGCAGGTGGGCGCGCTGGGCCGGGCCGACCTGAAAGCGCGGCTGGAGGCCCTCATTCAATAGCCCCCGCTCCCGATGGCAGGAACATACCGCTACCGCATCGGGTCGAGGGACATCGACGCCTCGCAGCACGCAAGGCTCTGCACGATGGGCGACCTGATACTCGGCGCGGCCGGCGACGATGCCGACATGTCGGGTTTCGGGGTGAGCGACCTCAACACCGGCAACGCCTCGTGGGTGCTGTCGCGCATGGCCGTCGAGCTGCGCCGGCTTCCCTCGCGGGGGGAGCCGGTCGACATCCACACCTGGGTGAGCGGCTACGGGCGCCTGTTCACCACCCGCAACATGACGCTTGCGGGCGTCGGGGCTGGCGGCGGGGCTGGCGAGCAGTTCGGGGCCGCGGTGACGCTGTGGGCAATGATCGACCTCGACACGCGGCGGCCTTTGGACCTTTCGTCGCTGTCGAACAGGGCCGGCTCGCTGGTCGATCGCGAACCGCCGGTCGGCAGGCCCCTGAAAGTGGGCCCCGTGGACGGGGTCGCCGGGAGTTCGTACACCGTGGTTTACAGCGACATCGACTTCAACGGCCACGTGAACAGCATGAAGTACCTCGAATGGATGGTCGACACGCTCCCGGCCGGGGCGTTGGCGGGCCTGTCGTCCGTCAGGCTCGACATCAACTACCTTCACGAAGCAACGCTGGGCGAGGCGCTGACCATCTGCCCGGCCGCCGCAGCCGCCACCGATACCGGCGTCACCCACCGCTTCGACATACGCAACGCCAGCGGGGTCTCGGTCTGCCGTGCCGCCATAGCAGGATCGGCGAGGTGATCAGCACCCGCCCCGCGGCGTCGGTTGCCGCCTGCGTGGCCGACGCCGCGGGGTAAAACGGGGAATTTCCTCCCTGCCTCCGGGGGGCAACGACCAAAGAGACGATTTTCCTCCCTGCCCCCGGGGGGCAACGGCCAAAAAGACGATTTTCCCGCTTGCCCCCGGGAGGCAACGACCAAAATGACGAATTTACTGCTTGCCCCCCGGAGGCAACGGCCAAAACGAGAAATTTACCGTTTGCGTCACCGACAAAACCCCGTTTGAAGACCTTTTTGACAGATCGAATCTTAATATTTTCAAAGAACCCGATGGCTCACGTGAACCAAATTTGTTTAATTTTTAATCCGCCCAACTTTTAGTGGACAGTGGTGTTTTTTCTTTATCCAAAGTTGAGTAACTTTGCGAGTCCGTAGTTCAATGGAACCGGAACCAAACCAATACCTGCTAAACCCTATGAATAAAAAAAATCTCATCCCTCTGATTGCCGCAACGCTTTTTGTCGTGCCGCCCTCGGTGGCACAGCGCGCCGAGATCAACATCGAGACCAACCGCGTGGCCGGTCTGATCGACAGCAAGATCTACGGACAGTTGTTCGAACACATCTATTTTTCGCCGAGTAACGGTGTCTGGAACGAGATGATCTTCGAGCGCACGTTCGAGCCGGAACATTTTCCGGGCATCACTCCCCGCGACGGATACTTCGACGGCTGGTATGCCGACGATGACGCCGTTCTTCATTCCCCCACTCGTTACGAACAGCCCATCCGCCTCACCTCGGTAGAGGGCAACGACTACGAGATCACTATGGACGTCAACTGGCGCGCCTTCAAACTGGCCGGACGTCGGTGGAGCGGCGGCGCACTCGACATGCGTTTCGCTTTCAAGAACGGAGCCGGGGGTGAGCCGTGGTTCTTCCGCATATTCGACCCGCAGTACGAACGCGCCGGGATGATCTCGGGTATGCCGGGATCGAACGCCCAAGAGTTGCAGCGGGCCCGGGAGGCGCTCTCGAAGGCCAACCTCGCCATCACGCGCCGGGTGGACGCCGAGACGGAGACCCGGGGCCAGATGCGCACCGTGCGCTCGTGGCAACCGGCCGACCACTACATCCCGCGTGAAGGGCTCGACACGGGCGGCACGTGGCACAAGCTACGCATAACCGTGAAGGGCGACAGGGCCCGCGTGTGGTGGGACGACCGTCAGGTGTTGAACGCCGGAGGTCTCGACGCCGAAGCTATCAACGACCTCGTGTTGTGGGTCAACTACACCGAGGCGCTCTATCGCAATATCAAAGTCACGACCAACGGCGGCCGCACCACGGTGTTCGAAGGCATGCCGGAGGATGTGAAGATCCCGGCCGTGGCTCCGCAGTGGAAGTCGTTCGGCGGCGGAACCTTCGAGATGGTGAAGGGCGACGCAGTCAATATGGACTACTCGCAACGGATAACCGCAACATCGCTGTCGGGTATAACGCAGGGTCCGCAGAGCATCAAGAGCGGCGAAGCCTACATCGGCTCGATTTGGGCAAAGGGTGACGGACGGGGCACACTGTCGGTCGCGTTGAAGGCCGGAGACCGAACCGTGGCGAGCCAGACTCTGGGCCGTCCCACGGGCGAGTGGCAAGAATACTCTTTCACGCTTGAGGGAGAAGCATGGGCCGGTGACGCCGACTTCGCAATACAGGTCGAAGGCGGCTCGGTGCAGGTCGACCAGGTGACGATGAGTTCCCGCACGGGTCTTGAGTTGGGCGGATTCCGTCCCGATATTCTGAAGATGATCAAGGATCTCGGCCCCACCTCGATGCGCTGGCCAGGCGGTGGCTACGTGGCGCAATACAACTGGAAGTGGGCGATCGGTCCGCAGAAAGACCGCCAGAGGTGGCCCCACTGGATGTGGCTCGACTACGACCAGAACGCCTTCGGCACCGACGAGTTCATTCGTTTCTGCCGCGAGATCAACACAGAGCCGGTGATGGTGGTGCGCGTCGGTTTCGACCGCCCCGAGGAAGAACTCGAAGGTATCTATCAGGACGCACTCGACTGGGTGGCCTACTGTAACGAACCCGCCACCGGAGCGTGGGGCAGCAAACGCGCCGCCAACGGCCATCCCGAGCCCTACAACATAAAGTATTGGGAGATCGACAACGAGATGTGGGAGATGGGCATCGAGAAATACGAGGCCGCCGTGCGCAAGTTCTCCGAAGGCATGCGCCGAATCGACCCGACGATCAAGATCATAGTGTGCGGAGGATTCCCAGAGGACGCTGAGTTTATAGAGCGTTCGGCCAACTACTTCGACTACATGAGCCTCCACCACTATGAAGGTGCGAATGGCTACGCAACCGGCCCCGAGCGTCTGCGCACTCAGTACCAGCGTTACGCCGATATGTTCGCCGCAAGTTCCAACCCCAACATCAAGCTCTACATTTCGGAGTGGAACCTCAACTCGATCGACTGGCGGACGGGCCTTTTCGCCGGAGGTTTCCTCAACATGTGTGAGCAGACCCCGGTCGTCGAGTTGGGAGCCGCCGCGTTGTTCCTGCGCCGCACCGATGCCGACGGGTGGAACAACGCCTTCATCAACTTCGACTACAAGGACGCTTTCGCCGCTCCCAACTATCAGGTGACGCGCCTGTGGCACGACAACTTCTCGAAGTACAGGCTCGATTACACCGGCCGCGCGGCCGGCATGAACATCGCCACGACGCTGTCGGAAGATGGACGCCGGGTGATAGTCAAGATCGTGAACCCCACCGAACGCGAACGCACGCTGACTGTGCGGGGCGACTGGGCGAACATCGCGGGCGACGCGCAGTATGACTACTACGCCCCCGGCTCGCTGACGGTGGAAAACAGCATGGAGAACAAGAACGCCGTGGCACTGATGCACCGGGCCATCGTACCGGAGAACAATGCCATCGTCCTCACCGTCGAACCTTACTCGGCCGGAGTGTTGTCCATAGAGAAATCGTCGGTCAACACCTACTCGCACGAAGGAGTGACTGTCGCCAGCCCCGACGGAAAACTGAGCGCACGGATCTTCATCGAGGGAGGCAAGCTGCTTTACTCGGTCGACCGCGGCGGTACCGCCATCCTCGAAGATTCGCCGCTGGGGTTGGTCTCCAACGAGGGCGATTTCACCTCCAACCTCACGTTCGTGGAGAGTTCCGCGGGCAGGGTCGACAAAACCTACACCCAGGCAAAGATCAAAAGTTCGCATAACGAATACCACGCCAACACGCTCAACTACACGTTCCAAAACGTGGCCGGACGCCAGATGACGGTGGTGTTCCAGGTGAGCGATCGCGATGTGGCCCTGCGCTACGAGTTTCCGATGTGGGGCGACCGGCGCGCGGCCGTGGTGGAGAGCGAGGCGACGGGTTTCCGTTTCCCCGCACAAACCACCGCCTTCGTCTCCTACATGATGACTACCATGGGCGGATTCGCACGTACTTCGCCCAGCTACGAGTCGGGATACCAGGCCGATGTGCCCATTGCACAAACCACTTCGCCGACGGGTTACGTCTTCCCGGGCCTCTTCAAGATAGGCGACAACGGTTGGGCGCTGCTCTCCGAAACGGGAGTGACCAGCCTCTACTGCGGGTCGCACCTGAGCGCCATCAAAAACGGTGTCTACACGGTGGCCTACCCCGATCCGACCGAGAACAACGGGTTCGGGAGCGTCGGCGCACAGGTGGGTCTGCCCGGAGTGACTCCGTGGCGCACCATCACCGTGGGCGACGACCTCGCACCGATCGTCGAGACGACCATCACCTCCGACCTCGTAGAGCCGCTCTACGAACCTTCGACCGACTACACATACGGCCGCGGAACATGGAGTTGGATCGTGTGGCAGGACGCAAGCATGAACTGGGACGACCAGGTGACATACATCGATCTCGCCGCCGAGATGGGCTGGGAGTACATTCTGATCGACGCGCTGTGGGACGCCAACATCGGCTACGAACGGATGGAGGAACTCGTCCGGTACGCCCGGTCCAAAGGGGTCGACGTGTTCCTGTGGTACAACTCCAACGGCACCGTCAACGACGCACCCCAGGGTCCGCGCAGCAGGATGAACACCTCCATCCAACGCAAAAAGGAGATGAAGTGGCTCCAAAAGATAGGAGTGAAAGGTCTGAAAGTCGACTTCTGGGGCGGCGACAAGCAGGAGACCATGCGCATGTACGAAGACGTGTTGTCGGACGCCAACGACCACGGGCTGATGATAATCGTTCACGGCAGCACCCTGCCCCGCGGCTGGGAACGGATGTATCCCAACTTCGTCGGCAGCGAGGCGGTGCTGGCCTCCGAGATGCTGATCTTCTCGCAGGACGTGCGCAACAACGAGGCCCACTACGCCTCGCTCCACCCCTTCATCCGCAACAGCGTAGGGGTGATGGAGTTCGGCGGCGTTCTGCTCAACAAATTCCTCAACAAGGGTAACACCGGCGGGGCGGAGCGTCTCACCACCGACGCCTTCCAGCTGGCGACGGCCGTGCTGTTCCAGAATCCGGTGCAGATGTTCGCCATCACGCCCGACAACCTCACCGGCACGAGCGGTTTCGTGATGGATTTCATGCGGAAGGTGCCCACCACGTGGGATGAGACGCGCTACGTCGACGGTTATCCCGGACGTTACGCCGTCATTGCGCGCCGCAGCGGCGACAAATGGTACATCGGCGGTGTGAACGCCACGGAAGATGCCCTCGAACTCGAACTCGACCTGCCGATGATGGCCGGTTCGAGGGCGACGCTCATCGGCGACGAACCGTCGCGCGCCCCGGTCGCAAGCGAGGTGGATGTCGTCCGCGGCCGGAGTGTGAAAGTCACCCTCCAGCCCCGCGGCGGATTCGTCCTGTCCAATTGACACACCCGGAACAGGGAAGGGGATCGAAGCTGTTGCTTTCGATCCCCTTCCCTGTTCGTCCGGCGGGAGCGGCTGCTTTCGGGGTGCAGGCCCCGAAACGTGCCCCGACAGCGGGTATCGTCGGCCGGCCGGTCGATGCAGTCGTTCCGCGTGGGGCCACGCCGCCACCGCTGACACCTCCCCGGAGCGGATCGGGGTGTGTTTCGTCCCGTTCATGCCCGCGAAGATGGTGTTATTAGACCAAACGACGTCGTTTGGTCTAAAATTATTTTGAGATTGAATCAAACAGTGTTGTTTGGTCGAATCTCAGTTTGTTATTCGACCGATCGGCGTTGTTTGGTTGAATCGCAATTTGAGATTAGACTGAACAGTGTCATTTGGTTGAATATCATTCCAATATTATACCAAACGACTCCGTTTAGTTGAATAATCGACCGGCGAAAGGGTTGCGCGGACGGTTTTGCCGTCCGCGGCGATTGGGGGAGGTGCCGCGCGGGTGTCCGCGTCGGGTGCCCGACCGAAAATCGCCGTTTCGCCGTGCATTTCACGATACGTGCAGGCGGCGGATGTGTTTGAATTTTGTTTTTATCGGGGGTTTGGTTATCTTTGCTCCCCTACAACCTACTATTAATTACACTAAGCCATGAGAATTATCTGTCTGACCATCGTCACACTCGCGGCACTTGCGACCGCGGTTACACAATCGCATGCTCAGAACCCCTATCTGCCGCTGTGGGAGCATATTCCCGACGGCGAGCCGAGGGTGTTCGAAGATCCCGACAATCCCGGAAAATTCCGCGCCTACATCATCGGGTCGCACGACCTGAGGTTCGGCAGCTATTGCGGCCCCGACATCAGAATGTGGTCGGCGCCCGTCGAAGACCTCAGCGCGTGGATCGACGAAGGCCCCATCTTTACCTACAACATCGACAACCAGTGGGACGTGATGTACGCGCCCGATCTGGTGGAGGTGAAACGTCGCGACGGCAAGAAAGAGTACTGGCTCTATCCGCACAGCCGCGGAGCGAACCGTGAGCCGATGATCGCACGGGGCGACAGGCCCGACGGCCCGTTCACTCCCGTCAACATGACCCCCGACGGCCGCGGCGTCGTGGCCGGAAGTACACTCGGGTTCGACCCGAGCGTGTACGTCGAGCAGATCACCAACCGCCGCGACCCCGACTACCGGATCGGCTTCAGGGCTTACGGTTTCTGGGGATTCCAGAGGTCGCTGGCTGCCCAGCTCGATCAGAACACGATGTATTCCGTGAGGCCCGGCACCGAGGTGATCCCCTATTTCATGCCGGCGAGCGTGCGCTACGGCGAGGTGAGAGACCCGGCCGGAACGCAGTATCCCAACCTCTATCCGGGCGAGAAGCCGGGCGACTACAACTTCTTCGAGGCGTCGTCGATCCGCCGCGTGGGCAACAAGTACCTGCTTATTTACAGCGGTTACAGCGGGCCCGACTATGGCGTTTCGAGCTCCAACTCGACGCTGCGTTTCGCTTATGGCGACACCCCGCTCGGGCCGTGGAAGATCGGCGGCGTGCTGGTCGACTCGCGTGGGCCGGTGCTCAACGAGGACGGCTCGGGGATTCAGCTCACCAACGGCGGTCACAACACACACGGCTCGATCGAGCAGATCAACGACCAGTGGTATGTGTTCTACCACCGTCCGCCGCGCGGTTTCGGCTTTGCGCGTCAGGCTATGGTGGCTCCCGTCGTGATCGAGGCCGACGAAACTCCGGTTGCTCAGGGCGGTAAGGTGGTGATCCGCGGTTACGACCCCTACGCGTCCGACGGCAAGTGGAGCGCTCGCACCAATGCCGGTACGGAATATACCGGCGCCGAGGTTACTTCGGAAGGTTTTCAGGTTTACGGCCTCGATCCGTTCAGGTTCTGGTCGGCCGGTTACGCGGCTTATCTGACCGAAGGGGCGTTGATGCAGGACTCGTGGGATATTTGGGACAACCACATGCCGGTGTCGATGAACGCGGGTGCGACAGTTGGGTTCAAATATTTCGGTTTCGGCGGTCTGGCCCAGGCTACGAAGGGTTTGACCCCGTTTGCAGGTGTTGCCCAGGGAGGGCAGACCAAGCTCAACGTGTGGCTCACTCCGCGCTCGCAGGCTCCGTTCAGGGTTATCGTTTGGCTCGACGGCCCGTGGGCTAACTCGACCTGGAAAGGACGCCAGATCGGTACCATCGAGGTTCCGGCGGGCAGCCCGTCCGTGGCAAGACAGTTTACGATCGACGTGGCTCAGGCCATCGAAGGGCTCGGCGGAAAACACGCCATCTATCTGACCGCCGAAGTGGCCGGTCGCGGTGGTCAGGGCCGGGGCCCGCTGTTCGACCTGTTAGGGTTGGGATTCAGCGACAAGGATCGCGCCGTTGAACGTCATGTGTCGCCGAGTGTTCAGATCTGGGCTAACGGCATCGAGATCCCGCTCTCGCCGACCCCTGTTCGTTCGACCAATGCCAACGGTATTGTAGGTTACGACCTCTATGAGGCTAAGGTGGGAGTCGCTCCCTCGGCTATCTCGCCTCCGCTGATGAGTGCCGCTGCCGGCAATCCCGATGTGAAAGTAACAATCGTGCAGCCCAATGAACCCGATGGTGAGGCGACGATTAAGTTTGACTATCGCGGGGTGGTTAAGACCTATAAGGTGGACTTCGAGTGATGAGTTATGAATTAAGAGTCAGGGCTAAGCGGTACAATTACGCGTAGCCCTGACTCTTAATTCCTAAAGGTTTACGCTGGATTTTTCGCGGAGTTCGAATTTCATG
>JAITWC010000162.1 GCA_031285485.1 Alistipes sp. | reverse complement strand
GCAAAAATAAAACACAAACCACACTTAAACAACCTGCAAAACAGATAGTTACCAACAATGACGCAGATTTATTGTCAATAACCTATCTGTTATGGGGGTTTTTATGCGTTGGCCCTGGGAGATGCTCTGATATTTTGGTGTTGCCGGGAATTTACACTATCTTCGCACACCAACGCAAGGGGTATGAAGAAAATAGTGTTGATAATAATAGCGGTTTTGTTTGCGATATGCCGCGTTTATGCTCAGGAGATAAGAGTGCCGACGGAGGAGAATGTGATCCCGGCGGTCATGTCGCCCGAGTCGCCGTACTTCTACCTGCCGATGATGCAGCGCTACACCGCCGGCGACGAAACCCTAACCGACGACCACTATTACTATCTCTATTACGGATACGCCCACCAGCCCGAGTACGACGCCCACCGGGAGTTGCCCGGCGAGGCCGCCATGTATGACATCCTGCGCCGAACCACCCAACCCACACGCGAGGAACTGCTCGCCATAATCGAGGCCGGACGGCAGAATATGGCTGTCGACCCCTTCTCGCCCTCCAACATCAACCTCATGACGTGGGCCTACGGCGCGGTTGGCGATACTCTCAACGCGCGTGTGAGCGCACACCGTTTCCGCGGGATAATGCGGGCCATAACGTCGAGCGGCACGGGTCGGCGCGAAAGATCGGCGTGGCACATCCTGCGTTTCAGCCACGGCGCGGATATTGTCGAAGCACAGGGCCTGGAAGTTGTCAACCGGCAGGTGCGCACGCGAGACGTGGAGTACATCCAGGTGGGCCGCAACAGCGCCGGGGTGAAGGGCTATTTTTTCGACTTCAGCCGCGTCTACTGGAAACCGTTCGAGGGCGAAAGGGTTAGGCGGCGCAGCCGGTGGATGTTCAACGGAACGTCCCTGTAACAAAAGTCCGGACCCGCAACTCTCGCGGTATCCGGCTCTCCGTAAATTTTCATGCAGTCCAACTTCCCGGCACGGATTATGTCGTGACCGTGGATCGTGGGCCCTGTCCGGAGTTCCGGACGGAGCCAAAACGTCGCCGGGAACACGTCCGGAACTTCGGACGGAGCCAAAACAGCGTCGGGAACACGTCCGGAACTCCGGCCGGGGCCAAAACAGTGTCGGGAACAAAGCCGGAATTCCGGCCGGGGCCAAAACATCGTCGGGAACAAAGCCGGAACTCCGGCCGGGGCCAAAACAGTGTCGGGAACACGTCCGGAACCGACGCTGCGGAGCGAGAGCAGAGGGCAAGCGAGCTTGCACTCTGCCGAGCCGCAAGGAGGAAAACGAGCGAAGCGAAGTTAACTCCGGCCGAACCCAAAATACCGTGATGTGTACAAAATCTTTCCAAAAGATAGTATTATGTATTGCATTGTATTATTATTTGATTTACCTTTGCGGGGTGAGAATAAAATATTATGGCTATGAAACAGACTTTCAGTGTGAACATCGGCGGGCGGGCGTACAACATCGACGCTGACGCCTACGCGCTTCTCGACAGGTATCTTAACGACATTTCGTCGAGGCTCAGCGACTCCGACGTCGAAAGTATGGAGGACATCGAGTCGCGGATCGCCGACATTTTCGACGAACGCATCTCGTCGTCGATGCTGGTGGTGAACGTCGAAATGGTGCGCCGGGCGATGGCGATCATCGGCAGGCCCGAGATGTTCGGCGGACAAAAACGCGGATTCTCCTACCAGGAGTCCGGCTCGTACCCCCATGAACCGCGCAGGCTTTTCCGTTCGCGCAACAGCAAGGTGATCGGCGGTGTGTGCGGCGGTTTGGGCGAGTACTTCGACATCGATCCGAACGTGATCCGGTTGATCTCGGTGCTGCTCGTGTTTTTCGGCGGTCTCTCCCTTTGGGTCTACATTGTCATGTGGATAGTGCTGCCTCAGAGCCCCTGTTATGTTAAATAAAAATCGAAGGCCATGACGGTGGAAAGTTTGAAGAATGTCGACAATGTGAAGGCGCAGATGCGGAAAGGGATCCTTGAGTATTGCATTCTGTCGATCCTGTCACGCGGCGACAGCTACGCGCCGCAGATCATATCGGAGTTGAAGGAGGCCGACATGATCGTCGTCGAGGGAACGCTGTATCCCCTGCTCACGCGGCAGAAAAATCAGGGACTCCTCTCCTACCGCTGGGAAGAGTCGCCCCAGGGTCCGCCGCGAAAATACTACATGATAACCGACCGCGGGCGCGAAGTGCTCGACGAACTCGACGGGGTGTGGAACGAAATGGTGGCCCAGATCAGGGTAATACGTTACGGCAAACAAATACAGGAGCTATGAAAAAGGTCGAAAAAGTCAGCATCGCGGACATATCTTTCACGCTGGACAGCGATGCGTACGCCGCTCTGGAGCAGTATCTCGATTCGCTGCACCGGTATTATGAGAACGATCCGGACGGCCGCGAGATCATAGCCGACATCGAGGCGCGGATCGCCGAGCTGATCCTCGGGGAACAGGTCTACACGAAGGTGGTTTCGCGTCCGCTGATCGACACGATAATCACGCAGTTGGGCACACCCGACCAGATCGACGACGAGGCGGGCGAGGGGTCTCCCGGCACGTCGACGTGGAGAGGGGCCGGAGCTGCGGCGGACTCCCAGATACCGCGCCGGCTGCACCGCAGGGCCGAGGGGAAGATCTTCGGCGGGGTTTGCGGCGGGTTTGCGACGTTTTTGGACACCAATGTGGCGTGGGTGCGGCTGATTTTCCTTGCGCCGCTGTTGCTGTGTATACTTATCGCGCCGTTCCACCGGCACCGGTTCGAAGAGTTTTGCGAGGGTTGGATCTGGGTGTTCTTCGTGACCTACATCGTGCTGTGGATCGCGCTGCCCATGGCCCGCACGCCGCGTCAGAAGCTTGAGGCGAGGGGCGAACGGATCACCCCGGCGTCGATCCGCCAAACCATGCAGGGGGCCGCAAGCACACCCGCGGGCCGTAAAGCGGCATCGGTGGCGGCCGAACTCCTCACGGTGGTGGGGCGTGTGGTTCTGTTCTTCGTGAAGTTCGTGATGGCGGTCATCGGGTTCTCGGTGCTGTTTACCGCCGCGGCGCTGGTTGTGGCCATGCTCGCCGCGCTGTTCGATCCGGCGACAATGACGGTTGCCGACGATATCGCGATCTTTTCGCTGCTCGACGGGATGCGGACTCCGGTGCTGTTCGTGCTGCTGGTGCTGTTCTGTGTGATGATGCCTCTGCTGGTGGTCGGGATGGCGATGTTGAGTTTCACGTTCGGTTGGCGGCTCGGGCGGCTGTTCTATGGCCTGACTCTGGGCTCGTGGGGGCTGGCGATAATCCTTTGCGGGTTTCTGTCCATCGGTGAGGCGCGCTTTTTCCGCGACGTGTTGCCCGGCCGGATCGAACGGCTGGAGCATCATGGACGGCACAGGCATTGGGAATATGACCCCGACGGTGAGGAATGGCGCGCCACTCCGGGTCGGGTGACGATCCGCGAGATCCCCGATTCGCTCGGTGTTTCGGGACCCGCAACCGGGTCGGAGGAGTGAAAAGCGGTTGCCGGAGTTCCGGCAACCATATTTTTGGCCTCGGACGGACTTGC
>JAITWC010000152.1 GCA_031285485.1 Alistipes sp. | reverse complement strand
CCACTCAAAGTGGAGCAAATTGACGAAGTTCGCCCGTTACTTATCCGTTACCTATTCAGAATCGAAGTCAAACCAAACGACTGATTAAGAATAGATTAATCCAAAGGTGTATTTTTGTTTCCAAATCGTAACCTGTGACCGACTTTGGGCTTGTAGCTGATGCCCAGTTCCCTGAAATCTTTCATGCCTAACAACTTTTTTATTAACGCTGGTTTAACATCCACGTCAAACCACCATCAAACCCCACCCGAAACGACAAACAAAAAAGCGACTTACGAAAGTAGGTCGCTCATTTTCAGTGACACCACCAGGACTCAAACCTGGAACCTTCTGATCCGTAGTCAGATGCTCTATTCAATTAAGCTATGGTGCCTTGGAGTGCGCCCGGGCGCGGAGCCCGAAACGCGGGTGCAAATATAGATAATAATTACGAATTACAAATTACGAATGACGTTTTTTTATTTCGCGGCCCGGGTTTTCCCGTAAGAAATCTTCCCACGAGGCACCGCGGCGCGATTTTTTTTGTGGGACTGACGCACGCGGTATCGGCGACGATGTTACGAAGTGGTGGCACAGCGCAACGGCCATTCCGTCGGTGGCATCCAGCCGGCGTGGGTCGTACTCTATGCCGAGCATGCCGCCCAGCATCGCCGCCACCTGTTCTTTGGCGGCGGCTCCGCGCCCCGTTATGGCCTGTTTCACACGCGTCGGTGCGTACTCCCTCACGTCGATCCCCCTCGACAGCGCCGCGGCCATCGCCACTCCCTGCGCCCGGCCCAACTTCAACATACTCTGCACGTTCTCGCCGAAGAACGGTGATTCGAGCGCCACCTCGTCGGGTCGGTAGCCGTCGACCAGCGCGCCCACCCGCTCGAAGATCACCCGCAGTTTGTGGTACGGATCGCGCACTTTCCGCAGGTCGATGTCCCCGAGCGCCACGGCGTACAAACGCCCGCCCTCGCCCACCTCCAGCACCCCGTAACCCGTCCTCGTCGTGCCGGGGTCTATGCCCATTATGATCTTCTTAGCCATTGCAATTTCAGATATAAATTACGAACCTCTCCGAAAAGGCCGAACGGTTCGGTTTGGGACTTTCCGGAACTCCGGAAACCCCAAAAGCAACTGAAAGTGTCCTTTCCCACGAGTGGGAAACCCCAAAAGCAACTGATTTTGCCCTTTCCCGCGGGTGGGAAACCCCAAAAGCAACCGATTTTGCCCTTTCCGGAGTTCCGGAAACCGTCAAACCGATCTGTTCGGGACTTTCCCAAAACGGGATAACGTTTTCTCAAGCTCATTCACACGCCGCGAGAGCTCCGGAAGCTGCCGAAAGACGGCCCACGAGCGGTGGAAACGAATCCCCGGCATTCCGGGCGAACCCAACAGCGTGCCCCCCGGCTCGACGTCGTGGTCGACCCCGCTTTGGGCCCCCATCCTCACCCCGTCGCCCAGGGTGATGTGGCCCGCGATCCCCGCCTGACCGCCGAACATACACCCGGCGCCTATCTTCACGCTCCCCGCGATGCCCGTCTGGGCCGCGGCAACGGTGTTTTCTCCGATCTCCACATTGTGGCCCACCTGTATCAGGTTGTCGAGCTTCACCCCGCGCCTCAGCACGGTCGAACCCATCGTGGCCCGGTCCACACACGTGTTGGCCCCTATCTCCACATCGTCCTCCACCACCACGTTGCCGATCTGCGGAATCTTACCGAACGCGCCCCCCTCGCCGCCGGGCGCAAACCCGAAACCGTCGGCGCCGATGACGCTTCCGGCGTGGATCACCACCCGTTCGCCGATCACGCAACCCTCATATATCTTCACTCCGGCATGGATCGTGCTGCCCGCACCGATCTTCACCCCGCGGCCCACATAGCTCTGCGGGTAGACCAGCGCGCCGTCGCCCAGTACGGCACCGCTGTCCACCACGGCGAAGTCACCCACATAGCACTTCTCGCCGACCACCGCATCCTCCGCCACCGACGCCCTCGGCGAAACTCCCGCGGGCCGCGGCCGCGCCTCGTCGTATAGCCTCAGCAGGCTCGCGAAGGCGGCATAAGCGTCGGGAACGCGCACAAGCGTCGCCGCCACAGGCCCGGTGGCCTTGAAGTCGCCGCCGACGATCACCACCGTCGAGTCAGTCGTGTACACGTACTGTTCATACTTCGGGTTCGCCAAAAACGAAAGCGCTCCCGGCTGTCCCTTCTCTATGGGGGCAAACCCGCCCACCGTCGCGCCGGGGTCGCCGGCCACCTCGCCGCCCAGAAATTCGGCTATTGCTTCCGCTGTAAACTGCATATTCGTTATAGGTATTTTTTAATATCGATCCCCCTCGGCAGGAACTTCGCCGGGTCGCCGCCCATCGTGATTATTTCGCGAACAAGCCGCGACGAGACGGGAATAAACTCGGCCGGGGTAAATATCGCCACGGTCGAAAGTTCGGGAAACACCATCGCGTTGGCCATCTCCATATCGCGCTCATACTCGAAGTCTGTCGAGTTGCGCAAGCCCCTCAGAATGTGGCGAATGCTCCGCTCGCGACACAGGTCTCCCGTGAGACCTTCATACAGCACCACCTCGACCCTCGGTTCGCCGGTAAAAACCTCTCTAATGAGTTCGGCCCGTCGTTCGGGATCGAGCAACCCCTGCTTCGAGGCGTTCACCCCGATGCCCACCAACAGCCCGTCGAACATCTCCAGGCCGAGCTCGGCCACCGCCAGATGCCCCAAAGTAAAAGGATCAAAAGACCCCGGGAAAAGCGCAATTAATTCCATACCAGGAAACAAAGGTAGCGAATTTTCGACGAAACTAGCGTCATTGAGCCCTGCGCACCTTCGGTGCCCGTTTGACTTTCATAGGCAAATGTAAAATAGGTCTGTTTGGCGTTTGCCGATGATTGGAAAATCCAGCGCGCGTTGACTCCGAGCACCAGTCGAGGTTGCCCCCTTCGACCAAAATATGACTGACCCTAGTTGCTAAAATAAAAACAGCAACCACGAAAAACATTTTCAAAACCATGACACTGACACGGGCGGCGGTCGTCGTCCTCGCACTGGGCCTGCTCGTCGGGTTCAGCAAGTACGATGACTCGGCGATCAGGCAGGACATCGACGAGCTGACCGACCGCGTAACCTCGCTCTAAAGCGCAGTCGCGGCGTTGGACGCGCAGATCAAGGCGGGCGAGATGATCAAGTCCGTCACGCCCATCGCAGAGGCGCCCGGCGGATGGCGCATCGAGTTCACCGGTGGCACTCCGTCGAGCATCGACATAATGAACGGTGCGGCGGCCTCGAACCCCAACCCCACCGACCCCGTCACGCCGCGGATCGAGGTGCGTACGGGCGCCGACGGCTCGGTCAGCGTGTGGTACAACCACGATTACGGGGCCGCACTATGAGTGTCGCGGAAGCGCGCGGAGGTTACAGCGCGTTCCAGTAGGCGTCGTTGGTGACCAGTTCGATCGTCACCTTGCGGTCGCCCATGCGGGCGGCTTCGCTCGCGCCGACGGGCAGGTTGGCGATGCGCTTGCCGTGGCCGCGAGTTTTGAGCATCGTGGCGGGTACGCCGCGCTGGACGAGCGCGTCGCGGATGGCGTTCACGCGGCGGCGCGACAGTTCGAGGTTGT
>JAITWC010000131.1 GCA_031285485.1 Alistipes sp. | reverse complement strand
ACGAGGCTTACCACACGGTGGCCGACCGCCTCGACGCCCGCACGATCCTCGACCCGGACGACACGCTGGCCATGCTGGTGGGCGAGCTGAACGCCGTCATCCTGCGTGCCGACCGCCTCGTCGAACAGCGCCGCGGCCGCGCCGCCGCCGAAAAGGCACGCAAGGAGGTTATTTAACGGACTTGTCGGTCAGAACTAACCAGAAAACGACCAAAACAATTTTCGAGCGGCTTGCGGGGCTCCCGCAAAGGGCTTTCGACCGATAGACCTCAATTTATTTACGCATGAAACAGATATTTAATCCAACGGTTATCGCAATGAGTTTAATTATGTCGGCCTGCGCCGGAACCGGCGAGCCGAGGGAGCAGTCGGCCGAGCCGCTGACCGTCGACAACGCCCTCACCGCCGCCGAGATCGCCGCCGGAGTGCTCACCCCCGAGGTGATGTGGAAAATGGGGCGCGTGGGCGAGTTCGTCCTCTCGCCCGACGGCACCCGCGTGGTGTACGGACGCACCGACTACAACGTGGCCGAAAACCGCGGCGTCACAACGCTGTGGGTGCAGCCCACGGACGGCGGCGAGCCGGTGCGCATCACCGGTTACGACGAGAACGCCGGCGGCCCCGTGTGGAGCAGTGACGGCGCGAGCATCCGCTATCTGAGCGACCGCGGCGGTTCGTCGCAGATATGGAGCATCGCCCCCGACGGCAGCGGAGCGGTGCAACTCTCCGACATTGAGGGCGGCGTGGAGTACTTCGGCATTGCGCCGGCAGGCGGCCGCATTTTTTACGTGCGTCGCGTGACGGTCGATCCCAAGTCGTCCAAACAGATATACCCCGACCTCGACAAGTCTGCGGCGATGATCTACGACGACCTGATGGTGCGCCACTGGGACAGGTGGACCGACGGCACCCATCTGCATGTCTTCGTATCCGACTTCGACGGCCGCTCGCTCACCCCGGGTATCGACATCATGGAGGGCGAACCCTACGACGCCCCGATGGAGCCATACTTCGACGCCGCCGAGATCGCGTGGAACAACGCCGGGACGCAGCTCGCCTACACCTGCAAGAAACTGTCGGGCGCCGAATACGCCGTCTCGACCGACGCCGACGTCTACCTCTACGACGTGGCCTCGCGTTCCACCGTGAACATCTGCAAACCCGACGGAGCCGCCGACAAAACCGTGATGCCCGGCTACGACAAATACCCGGTCTTCTCGCCCGACGACAGCCGCATGGCCATCCGCAGCATGTCCCGCGCGGGCAACGAGGCCGACCGCGAACGTCTGCTCGTCTACGACATCGCCGCGGGAACATTCACCGACCTCACCGCCGGGTTCGACCACAGCGCGATGAACGTCGCGTGGAATCACGACGGCGCGAGCCTCACCTTCATAGCCCCTTGGTTCGGCACGCACCAGCTCTTCCGGGCCGACCTCACGGGCAACATCACACGCCTGACCGACGGCGACCACGACATAGGCGCGGTATCCCACGCCGCGGGCCGCACGGCGGTGTCGCTCACAACCATGAGCCTCGGCGCCGAGCTCCACACAGTAGCGGCCGACGGCTCGCTCGCCCCTCTCACCTCCGTCAACCGCGAGATATACGCCGCCATCCGCCCCGGCCGGGTGGAGAAACGCACCATCCGCACCACCGACGGAAAAGAGATGCTCACGTGGGTATTCTTCCCGCCCGACTTCGACCCGGCTAAAAAGTATCCCGCCCTGCTCTACTGTCAGGGAGGCCCGCAAAGCGCACTCGGGTGGAGCTACCGCTGGAACTTCCAACTCATGGCCGCACAGGGCTACATCGTTGTCGCACCGTGCCGCCGCGGAGTGCCGGGCTTCGGGCAGGAGTGGACAGACCAGATCTCGGGCGACTACTCGGGCCAGAACATGCGTGACTATTTGGCGGCGATCGACGAGCTGGCCGGGGAACCGTATGTCGATGCCGACCGGTTGGGCTGCGTGGGAGCGAGTTACGGAGGCTACTCGGCGTTCTACCTCGCGGGAGTGCACCAGAAACGGTTCAAAGCGTTCATCGCCCACTGCGGGATATTCAACTTCGAGAGCATGTACGGCGAGACCGAAGAACTGTTCTTCGTCAACAACGACTACGGCGGCCCCTACTGGAGCGACGACACGGTGGCCCGACGCTCCTACGCCAACTCGCCGCACAGGTTCGTGAAGAACTGGGACACCCCGATCCTCATCATCACCGGCCTCAACGACTTCCGCATACCCCACACCCAGAGCATCGAGGCCCATACCGCCGCGCGCCTCATGGGAGTGCCCTCGCGCCTCGTGGCGTTCGAGAACGAGGCCCATCAGGTGTTCCGCCCGCAGAACAGCCTCGCCTGGAACCGCGAGTTCTTCGGCTGGCTGGACAAATACGTGAAAGGGAATTGACAAAAGAACGGCGCTCCTCGGAGCGCCGTTGCCTATCAGTTGCCGCGGATCAGTGAGCGGATGTTTTCTATTAGCATTGTCACGGCGACGGAGTTGAAACCACCCTCGGGGATTATCACGTCGGCCCAGCGTTTGGACGGCTCCACGAACTCTTCGTGCATCGGCTTAACGGTGTTAAGATATTGCTCGATCACGGATTCCATCGTGCGTCCGCGATCTATCACGTCGCGCATGACGCGCCGGGCGAGGCGCACGTCGGAGTCGGTGTCGACGAACACCTTGATGTCCATCTGATCTCGCAGCGCCTCGTTCTCGAAGATCAGTATACCGTCTACGATCACCACGCGCGACGGCTTCACCAACACGGTCTCCTCGCGGCGGTTGTGTTCGGTGAACGAGTAGACGGGCTGGGCGACGGGCACTCCGAGCCGCAGCGCCCTCAGGTGCTCCACCATCATAGCGGTGTCGAACGCCCCCGGATGATCATAGTTAAGCCTCGCGCGCTCCTCAAAGGTCATCCCGTCGTGAGCCTTATAATAGCTGTCGTGGGCCAACATCGCCACGCTCTCGCTGCCGTGGGCGTTCCCACCCACGACAAAAGCCTCCAGCAATTTCTTGACAAGCGTACTCTTCCCCGACCCGGAACCTCCGGCCACGCCTATGACGGTTACTTCCACCTACGCGTCGATGTTGGCGTAGCGGGCGTTTTGTTCGATGAACTCGCGGCGGGGAGGGACGTCGTCGCCCATCAGCATCGAGAATACCCGGTCGGCCTCGGTAGCGTTGTCTATCGTCACCTGGCGCAGTATTCTCGTGTCGGGGTTCATCGTGGTGTCCCACAACTGCTCGGCGTTCATCTCCCCGAGACCTTTGTATCGCTGAGTGTGGATGCCTTTGCCGCCGAACTCATCTATGGTCGATTCGCGCTGCTCCTCGCTCCAGCAATAACGTTCGCGGTTGCCTTTCTTGACGAGGTACAGCGGCGGGGTTGCGATGTAGACGTGTCCGTTCTCGATCAACTCGCGCATCTTGCGGAAGAAGAACGTGAGCATGAGCGTTGCGATGTGGCTGCCGTCGACGTCGGCGTCGGTCATGATTATGATCTTTCCGTAGCGCAGTTTTTCGAGGTTCAGCGCTTTGGAGTCATCCACGGTACCTATCGTCACGCCTATCGCGGTGAACATGTTCTTGATCTCCTCGTTCTCCCACATCTTGTGCTCCTGAGCTTTTTCGATGTTGAGGATCTTACCTCTCAGCGGCATGATGGCCTGGAAGACGCGGTCGCGGCCCTGTTTGGCGGTGCCGCCTGCCGAGTCGCCCTCGACAAAGAATATCTCGGCGCGGTCTCTGTCGCGGGACGAGCAGTCGGCGAGCTTGCCGGGGAGTCCGGCGCCGGACAACACGTTCTTTCTCTGCACGAGTTCGCGCGCGTGACGGGCGGCGTAACGTGCGGTGGCGGCGAGGATCACCTTCTGCACTATGGCGCGCGCGTCCTTCGGGTTTTCCTCCAGATAGTGGCCCAACGCGGCGGCAAGGGCTCCGTCGACCGCGGCGGCGACCTCGTTGTTACCCAACTTGGTCTTCGTCTGTCCCTCGAACTGAGGTTCGGCCACCTTCACCGAGATAACGGCCGTCAAACCTTCGCGGAAGTCGTCGCCCGCGATCTCGAACTTCAGTTTGGTGAGCATTCCGCTCTCGTCGGCGTATTTCTTGAGCGTGCGGGTGAGCGCGCGGCGGAAGCCGGTCATGTGCGTCCCGCCCTCTATGGTGTTGATGTTGTTGACGTAAGAGTGAACGTTCTCGGTGAACCCGGTGTTGTACTGCATCGCCACTTCGACGGGCACACCGTCCCTTTCGGTGTCGAGATAGATCACGTTCTCGATCATCTTCTCGCGGTTCGCGTCGAGGTATTCCACGAACTCGCGAAGACCTCCTTCCGAGTAGAACTCTTCGTGGCGAGGTTCGGCCCGCTCCTCGCCGACGCGCGTGTCGGTGAGGCAGAGGCGGATGCCCTTGTTGAGGAACGCCAGCTCGCGGAGTCTTGCCGCCAGAATGTCGTACTCGTATTTCGTTACGATAAAGATCGTCGGGTCGGGGTGGAAGGTGATCTTCGTCCCGGTGGTGGTGGACTCGCCAACTACCTCCATCTTCGACACCGGCGCGCCGATGCTGTACCGCTGGCGGTAGATCTTGCCGTCGCGCCGCACCTCGGCCACGAAATCGTCCGAAAGCGCGTTCACGCAACTCATCCCCACACCGTGGAGACCCCCCGAAACCTTGTAGCTGTCCTTCGAGAATTTACCCCCGGCGTGCAGCACCGTCAGCACCACTTCGAGGGCCGACTTGCCCTCCTTCTCGTGGTAGTCCACCGGTATGCCTCGCCCGTCGTCCTCCACGGTGACGGAGTTGTCGGGGTTGATGGTCACTTTGATGTCGTGGGCGTAACCGGCCAAAGCCTCGTCGATGGAGTTGTCGACTATCTCATACACCAGATGGTGCAGCCCCTTGACGCCAATGTCGCCGATATACATTGCGGGACGTTTGCGCACCGCCTCCAGGCCTTCGAGCACCTGAATGCTCGACGCCGAATATTCTTCCTGAACGTTATTTTTATTCTGTTCCATAATTTTTCTGTTTATCCGAAGATCGAATTAATGTCCAACTCCTCTATTCTTCCCTTGCTGAAACGCACCGTCCTCGAAGGGTATTGCTGTATGTTTGCCACGTTGTGTGTCGACATCACTATTGCGCACCCCCCTGCGGCAATGTCGCCGAACAGCCTCATGATCCCGTCTGCGGCCTCGGGGTCGAGGTTTCCGGTGGGTTCGTCGGCGAGTATCGCCACGGGGTCGTTCAACAGCGCCCTTGCTATCGCCAACCGTTGCTGCTCTCCGCCCGACAGTTCGAACGGCATCTTGTGTTCCTTGTTCCTCAGCCCGACTTTGTCCAGCACCTCGTCTATGCGGTGGAGCATGTCGCCGGTGTTGCGCCAACCCGTGGCACGCAACACGAAGCGGAGGTTCTCCACCACGTCGCGGTCGGTGAGCAGCTGGTAGTCCTGGAACACTATGCCCAACTTGCGCCTCAGCGACGGAACGTCCCTCCGGCGCAGGCCCCTCAGTTCGAAACCCGCCACGCTCCCCTCTCCTTCCAGCAGCGGGATCTCGCCGTAGAGGGTTTTGAGCAGCGTCGATTTCCCACTTCCCACGCGGCCGATGAAGTAGACCGTTTCGCCGCGGCCGACCAACAGGTTCACGTCCGACAGCGCCACCTCTCCCAGCCTGCGGTAGTTGCGGCCTGTTAGTCGGCGCCCCGCGCTCTGCGAATGAAAAACGTTCGCCCCGCGCAGCTCTATGACGGTCTCTTCTTGCATTTTTTGAACACGCAAAGGTAGGAATTTTTTTCAGATTTTAAACATCCGCTCCGGTGAATGGAAGTGGTTGAGCGGGCCGTTCCCGTGGCCGACCGCCACGTCGCTGCCGGCGGCTATGGCTGCCGAGACGTAATCGTGCGCCCGCGCCACCGCCGCCGACAGGCTCTCGCCCCGGGCGAGGAACGAGGCGATGGCCGACGAAAGCGTGCAGCCCGAGCCGTGGGTGTTGCTGGTGGCCACGCGGTCGGAATGCAACTCCGTCGCGCCTCCGCCCGCGCCGTCGAACAGCAGCGAGGTGAGGCGCGGCCCGCCCAGATGCCCTCCCTTGAGCAGCAGCGCCCGGCAGCCGAGCGCAAGTATCTTCCCGCCCGCGGCGCGCATGTCGTCGAGCGTGGCGACCGGCATCCCGGTCAGCACCGCCGCCTCGTCCATGTTGGGAGTTATGATGGCGGCGAGCGGAAAGAGGCGTTCGACTATCGCCCCGACCGTTTCCGGCTCGATCAGCCTGTGGCCGCTCGTCGCCACCATAACCGGATCGAACACCACGCGCCCGCGCCACGGGGCATCCGCGGGGTATTCGCCGAGCACGCCGACGATCGTGTCCACAAGTTCCGCGCCGTGCACCATTCCGATCTTGATGGCGTCGGGCGGAATGTCGTCGAGGATGGCCCTCATCTGGTCGGCCACCACGCCGGCGGGGATGGGGTGGATCGACCTCACGCCGCGCGTGTTCTGCACCGGCAGGGCCGTCAGCGCCGACGTGGCGTAACATCCGAGCGCCGAGACGGTCTTAATGTCGGCCTGAATGCCCGCCCCGCCGCTCGGGTCGAAACCGGCGACGGTCATCACGGATGGGTATCTTTTCATAACGTACCAATATTTTTATTTTGACGCTTGCCCAACCTGGGGCGGGGCCAAATTTTCTGTTTTGGTGGTTGCCCAAGTTGGGGCGGGGCCAAATTTTCTGTTTTGACGGTTGCCCAAGTCGGGGCGGGAGCAAATTTTCTGTTTTGGTCGTTGCCCAAGTCGGGGCGGAGGCAAATCACGCGATTCTCAGCCGGTCGGCGAACTCCGTGGCGGTGATGTTGTGGAGCTTGTCCAACAGCCCCGCCTGAAGAGAGCCGGGGCCGGAAACACCTTCGGCCGCGATCTCGCCGCAGACGGCGAACAGGGCGGTTGCCGCCGTCACCGTTTCGAGCGTGTCGCCGCCCGTGGCGACGAATGCCCCGATAACCGCCGAGGCCGAGCAGCCGAGCCCGGTGACCCGGGTCATGAGCGTACTCCCGTTGTGGACCGACACGGTAAGCTCCCCGGCGACGATAACGTCCGTCCCGCCCGAAACGCACACCACCGACCCGAAATCGCGCGATAACCGGCGGGCGGCTTCCGTGGCTTCGGTGCTCGCCGCCGTGCTGTCCACCCCCTTCGTGACCGTGGTGTTCGTCCGGGTCAGGGCCATGATCTCGGAGGCGTTGCCGCGAATCACCGTCGGCCTCAGGGCGAGCAGCTCCGCCGACACCCCGTCGCGATAGGGCGTCGCACCGGCACCAACAGGATCGAACACCCACGGCCGGCCGAGCCGTCCGGCCTCCCCCGCCGCGCGGAGCATCGTCCCGGCCCAATATTCGTCGAGCGTGCCGATGTTGACCACCACCGCGCCGCAGATCCCCACCATCGCCTCCACCTCGCTGCGGGCGTGCGACATGACGGGCGAGGCGCCCACGGCCAGAACCGCGTTCGCGGTGTTGTTCATCGCCACGAAGTTGGTGACGTTGTGCACCAGGGGCGACAGGGCGCGCACCCGTGCGATGTGATCCCAGAGTTTGTCTTTCATCCGATTTTTTTGAATACTGCCGCCGTGCGGCAAATGTTGTAGATCTGCATGTAGTGGCGCCCCTCGGCTTCATAGGTGAAGTGTTCGGTGGTGGCGCTCTGGCGGCCCTGGCCTCCGAACTCCTCGTCGTCGGTGGAGAACAGCAGCCGGTATTTGCCCGCCTCGGGCACCTCTATCGCGTAGTCGGGCCGCGAGTCGGCCGGACTCCAGTTGAACACGAACACCAGGCCGCCTCTCGCGAAGACCATCGTCCGGACGGGCTCGTCCATCTGCAACCGCCACGGGTAGGGTTCGGCGAGCACTCCATACTCTTTAACCGCGGCGACCATCACACCGTCGAAAGCGAGCAACTGCGAGTAGCGCAGCCGCCGCGAATCGGCAAGCGACCACTGACGCCGGGCGTGGGCGTAGCTCCACCCGTTGCCCTCGCGCGGAAAATCTATCCACTCGGGGTGGCCGAACTCGTTGCCCATGAAGTTGAGGTAGGCCGTGCCCCCGGCGGCGATCGTCACCAACCGGATCATCTTGTGGAGCGCCATGCCGCGCTCTACTACAAGGTCGGGTTTGCCGCGCTCCATCGACGTGTACATCGCGGCGTCCATCAGCCGAAAGGCAATGGTCTTGTCGCCCACCAGCGCCTGGTCGTGGCTCTCGGCGTAGGCCACCGTGCCGACTCCCGGCAGGCGGTCGGTCATGATGTTCCATATCTCCCAGATGTTCCACTGCTCGTCGGGCACCTCCTTCAGCAGGCGGATCCAGAAGTCGGGGATCGCCATGCCCAGCCTGTAATCGAACCCCACCCCGCCGTCGGCTATGGGCAACGCCATGCCGGGCATGCCGCTCACGTCCTCGGCTATGGTCACCGCACCGGGGCGGAACTCGTGCACCAGATGGTTGGCGAGGGTCAGGTAGGCGAGCGCGTCGGTGTTGACATCGGCGCCGAAGAACTTGTCGCGACTGTCGAACTCGGTGTAGCCGTGATGGTGGTAGATCATGCTCGTCACGCCGTCGAAACGGAAACCGTCGAAGCGAAACTCGTCCAACCAGAACTTCACGTTGCTCAGCAGGAAGTGGGTCACCTCGTTCCTGCCGTAATCGAACAGCATGCTGTCCCAATATCTCTGGTATCCCGCCTCGCCCGGACGCGAGTATTGCCGGTCGGTGCCGTCGATCTCGTTCAGACCCTCGTTCATGTTCTTCACATAGTGGGCGTGCACGAGATCCATCACCACGGCTATGCCCATCTCGTGGGCGCGTTTGATCAGGGCCTTCAGCTCCTCGGGGGTGCCGCAGCGCGAACTGACCGCGAAGAAGTTGGCCACGTGGTAACCGAACGACCCGTAATACGGGTGCTCGGCCACGGCCATCAGTTGCAGGGTGTCGTAGCCCTCGGCTTTGATCCGCGGGAGTATGTTTTCTGCGAATTCGGTGTATGTCCCCACTCCCTCTTTCTCCTGCGCCATACCCACATGGGCCTCATATATCAGGAGCGGGCTCTTGTGCACGGTCTTCCCGTCGTCGCCCCAATCGAAGGGCGCGGGGTTCCAGAACTGGGCTGTGTAGTCTTTAGTATCGTCATTCTGCACCACCCGGCGGGCGTAGGCGGGGATCCGGTCGTGCCAACCGTTGGGGCCGTGGACGTGCATCTTGTAGAGCGAGCCGTGGGTGAGCCGCCCGGCGTAAAGCGCGTCGGGCAGGAAAACGCTCCAAACACCGTCCGCACCCCGCTCCAACCGCAGCCCGGTGCGCTGCCACCCGTTGAAGTCGCCGAACAGGAACACGTCGTGCGCCCCCGGCAGCCATTCGCGGAACCACCACCCGGCCAGCGCCTCGTCCCTCTGAAAACCGAACCACCGGTAGCCGTTGGCAAAGTCACCCAACGTGCCCTCTCCCGCCAACTCGCGCAGCTTCTCCGCGTACCTTTTGTACCGTGCGTTCACCTCCTCCTCGACCGGCCACAGCCACTCGTCGCGGGCAACCATCGGCAGTCTGTCATATTTTTTAGCCATAGTCCAAAATTACGAAAATACTTATCAATTAACACCAAAACAATGATGAAAAACATTTTTTTCTCGATCGCCTTCGCGCCGGTGTGCGTGACAGACATGTGCAGCGGCGTGTGGAAACGGAACTTCGG
>JAITWC010000109.1 GCA_031285485.1 Alistipes sp. | reverse complement strand
TTAACCGAGGAACCCTAACAGGATACCCGCGGCGACGGCCGAGCCGATCACACCGGCCACATTGGGCCCCATGGCGTGCATCAGCAGGTGGTTGGTCTTGTCGTAGTGTAGCCCCACTTCCTGCGACACCCGCGCCGAGTCGGGCACGGCCGACACGCCCGCATTGCCGATCAGCGGGTTAATCTTGTTCTCGGGTTTGAGGAACAGGTTGAGCAACTTGACGTACAGCACACCTGCGCAGGTGGCGATGATAAACGATAGCGCCCCGAGGCAGAAAATGATCACCGATTTGGGTGTAAGGAAAGTCGTCGCCTGGGTCGAAGCACCCACCGTCAACCCGATCAGGATAGTCACGATGTCGATCAGCGGCCCGCCGGCGGTGGTGGCAAGGCGTTTTGTAACACCACTCTCTTTCAACAGGTTGCCGAAGAACAGCATCCCCAGCAACGGCAGACCCGACGGCACGAGGAAACAAGTCAGCAGGAACCCGATAATCGGGAAGAGAATCTTCTCTGTCGACGAAACGGCGCGTGGCGGTTTCATCTTGATGCGGCGTTCCTTGTCGGTTGTGAGCAACTTCATGATGGGCGGCTGAATCAGTGGCACGAGCGCCATATAGGAATACGCCGCGATGGCGATCGCCCCCATAAGATCGGGAGCGAGTTTCGACGACAGGAAGATAGCTGTCGGGCCGTCCGCGCCGCCGATAATGCCGATGGCACCCGCCTCGGCAGCCGAGAAACCGCCTACCGTCAGCGCCAGAATGTAGGCTCCGAAGATACCGAACTGTGCCGCCGCACCGATCGTAATAAGTTTAGGGTTCGACAGTAGCGCCGAGAAGTCGGTCATGGCCCCAATCCCCAGAAAGATGAGAGGCGGATAGACCCCCTTCATCACCCCGAAGTGCAGGTAATTGAGTACCGACCCCTCCTCGTAGATGCCTATACCGAGGCCTGGAAAGAACGGAATGTTCCCCACGAGGATCCCGAACCCGATGGGCACGAGTAGCATGGGTTCCCACTTCTTGGCGATTCCCAGATAGATGAACACCAATCCGAAAGCGATCATCACGAAGTGTTGCCACGTTGCGTTGGCAAAACCGGTGAATCCCCAGAACGTTTGCAGGTTTTCGGCGATAAACGAACCGAAACCGCTTTGTAAGAGCGTCAACATAAGCCTATTCGATAGTTAACAACACATCGCCTTCGAGGACGGAGTCTCCTTGGCGTTTGTTGATGTTTTTGACAACGCCCGCTTGGTGTGCGTCTATGTTGTTTTCCATTTTCATCGCCTCCAAGACCATTAGCAACTGTCCGGCTTTCACTGTGTCGCCCTCGCGCACCTTCACGTCGAGTATCACTCCGGGGAGCGGGCTCTTGAGGGTCGAGGTGCTGCCTGCCGCCGGAGCCGCCTGGTTGATCTTGGCGGGGCTGACGGGAGCGGTGGCCGAGTAGACGGCCGGAGCCACGGCCACGGGTTTGGCGGGACGCGGTTTAATGAGGGTGTTGCTTTGCACCTCCACTTCGTAGTCGGTGCCGTTGACGGTCACTTTGGCCGCGCCGCTTTCGACGCTGCCCACGGCCACTTCGTACTCGTGGCCGTTGATCTTGAATTTATACTCTTTTGCCATCTCTGCAATTCTTTATTTTTTCATTATTAATTCTTGGAGGGAATCGGCGGGATACCGTGAATTTTCGAACTCCAGGGCGAGTAGACCCTTGAGGCGCGGTTGATGGTGATAACGGTCGCCTCGAGAATGTGCTGCTCTTCCTGGAACATTTTCAGCGCCAAGGCGATCGCGGCCATCTCCTCCTGCACTTGTTCGCCTGCGGGCTTGCGTTTGGGCGGTGTGGGTGCGGCTTCGGCGGGTTTCTTCGTTTTGCGATCCTGCATGCGCACCATTGCCATACCGAAAGCTTTCAGCACGAAGAATATCAGCACCAGCGCCGAGAACACCACCGTCATGGCGATGATCGCCATGACCCCGCCAGAGGAGTCCCTTTGGCGGAACAACTCGTCCTTGGGCACGGTGGCGATAGTCTCGTTGGTTGCTCCGGGAGTGGTTTTCGGGAGCGTCATCACCTCGGCGAGAGCTATCCCGTCGCGGCTCATCCAACCCACCGACACGTCGGCCACCTGCTGAAGATGGTCGAGCTCGAAACTGTCGATCAGTGCTTTGCCCTGATTGTAGAACGATATCTTCGTAACCCCTTCGAGCGTGAAGTTGGTGTAGAACGTTCCCTTGGTATCGGTTCCCTCGCAGAAGAACAGTGCGTAGGTCTGTTGGTGCAACTGCGTCGCGGGGTCGTTCGTGGGAATGTTGTAGAGTGTTTCGGAGCCGTCGGCCCGAGTTACGCCAATGTAGCATCCACCTATGTTGACGAGCTCATATCCCGCGTTGTGCAACTCGATCCACGACGAGCGTTGGCCGTAGCCGTCCACATAGTTGTCCTGGTTCACGACCAGAACCTCGTTTATCCGCACGTTGTTGATGCCTTGAGCGTCCGCCTCCCAACTCATGAAAGCAACTCCCAGCACCGTGCATATCAATAATATACCTCTCTTCATTACAGCGGAATGTTAGAGTGCTTTTTGGCCGGGTTCACCAACCGTTTCGTGGTGAGCGACTGCAGCGCGCGGATCACGCGGAAACGTGTGTTGCGCGGCTCGATCACGTCGTCGATGTAGCCGTACTTTGCGGCCTGATAGGGGTTGCCGAACTTTTCGGTGTACTCGGCCTCCTTCTCGGCTATGAGCTTTGCGCGCTCCTCGGGTTTGTCCTCCAGAGCGGCGATCTCCTTGGCGTAGAGCACTTCGACGGCGCCGCTGGCACCCATCACCGCGATCTCGGCCGTCGGCCACGCGTAGTTGATGTCGCCGCGGATGTGCTTCGAAGACATAACGATGTAGGCCCCGCCATAAGATTTACGCAGCGTCACAGTCACCTTGGGCACCGTGGCCTCGCAGTAGGCGAACAGCAGTTTGGCCCCGTGGGTAATAACCCCGCCATACTCCTGGCCCGTACCGGGAAGGAATCCGGGAACGTCCACAAAAGTAACGATCGGAATATTGAAAGCGTCGCAGAACCTCACGAAGCGCGCGGCTTTGCGGCTCGCGTTGATGTCGAGAACGCCCGCCATGTACTTGGGCTGGTTGGCGATGATACCCACGCTCTGACCATTGAAACGCGCGAAACAGGTGATGATGTTCTTGGCGAACGATTCGTGAGCCTCAAGGAAGTCACCGTTGTCGACCACCGCGCGGATCACCTCGTACATGTCGTAAGGCTTGTTGGGGCTGTCGGGCACGATCTCGTTGAGGCTGTCCTCAAGACGGCCGATCGGGTCGTTGCAAACCGCGAGGGGAGCATCCTCCATATTGTTCTGGGGCATGAAACCGAGCAACTTGTGCATCAGCGCGAACCCGTCCTCCTCGGTGTCGACCGCGAAGTGGGCCACACCGCTCTTGGTGGTGTGCATCGACGCGCCGCCGAGTTGTTCCTGCGTGACGTCTTCACCGGTGACGGTCTTCACGACTTTCGGCCCGGTGAGGAACATGTAGCTGGTGTTCTTCTTCATGATAACGAAGTCGGTGAGTGCAGGCGAGTAGACCGCGCCGCCCGCCGACGGGCCGAAGATGGCGCTGATCTGGGGAATAACCCCGCTCGCCATCACGTTGCGCTGGAAGATCTCGGCGTAGCCTGCCAGGGCATCGACCCCCTCCTGGATGCGAGCGCCGCCCGAGTCGTTGATCCCGATCACGGGGGCACCCTGACGCATGGCCATGTCCATCACCTTGCATATCTTCTCGGCCATGGTTTTGCTCAGCGAGCCGCCGTAGACGGTGAAATCCTGCGCGAAGACATACACCAACCGTCCGTCCATCGTGCCGTAACCGGTCACCACGCCGTCGCCGAAGTAGTGTTCCTTCTCCATTCCGAAATTGACGCAACGGTGCTCGACGAACATGTCGAACTCCTCGAAACTACCCTCGTCGAGGAGCATGTGGATCCTTTCGCGTGCAGTGAATTTGCCTTTGGCGTGCTGCCCGTCGATGCGCTTTTGTCCGCCGCCGAGGGCCGCCTTTTCGCGCCGTTCGATCAACTGACCGACCTTTTCCTGAATGTTGCTCATGTTATTTTGATTGAATTAGTTTTTACCTTATCTCCCTGCGCTTAAACGGCGCCGGCCTGCGGCCGACTAACCTGCTCCGGTCGATGACACTCGCGTTTACACGCTCGGTTCACATAGTTCGGTGAGTACACCCTGGGTCGATTTGGGATGAAGGAAGGCGATGGTCATTCCTTCTGCACCGGCACGGGGAGTTTTGTCGATCAGGCGCACGCCCTTTTCTTCGACCTCGGCGAGAGCGTTCTCGATCTCCTTGACGGCGTAGGCGATGTGGTGAATCCCTTCGCCGCGGTTCTCGATAAATTTGGCGATCGTGCTCTCGGGCGACGTGGGCTCAAGCAGTTCGATCTTGGTGTCGCCCACTTTAAAGAACGCTGTGCGCACCTTTTGGTCGGTCACTTCTTCGATGTTGTAGCACGTCATGCCCAACACATTTTCGTAGTAGGGGATAGCTTCGTCGAGGCTTTTGACGGCAATGCCGAGGTGCTCGATGTGTGTGATATTCATAGTCTGGGAGGCTGTTAGAGAAACAACGATTTTTAACCCCGCAAAAGTAGTGAACTCTTTTGATAAAACCCAAAAACCCCCGTTTCTTTTAAAAAAATCGCCCGGCGATAGCAATTATTCGACCGATTGGCCTTACATTTGTGCCCGACACAACCTTTAATGACATAAAACATTATGAAGAGCGTAAAAGGAACAAAGACGGAACAGAATCTGTTGAAATCGTTCGCGGGCGAGAGCCAGGCGCGCACGCGCTACACTTTTTTCGCAAGCAGGGCGAAGAAGGAGGGGTTCGAACAGATAGCCGGTGTGTTCGCCGAGACCGCCGACCAGGAGAAGGAACACGCCGAAAGGTTCTTTAACTTCCTCGAAGGGGGCGTTGTTGAGATCACCGCCGCCTATCCCGCGGGCCGCATCGGCACCACGGCCGAAAACCTGCTCGCCGCCGCCAACGGCGAGTATGAGGAGTGGCACGACCTGTACGCCGACTTCGCGGAGGCGGCCGACGCCGAAGGTTTCGCCGAGATAGCCGAGACGTGGCGCCGCATAGCGATGGTCGAGGCCGAACACGAGCGCCGCTACCGCGTGCTGCTGGGCCACGTGGCGGAGGGCAACGTGTTCGAACGCGACGAGCCGATCGACTGGCAGTGCCGCAACTGCGGATACGTCCACCGCGGCGCAAAAGCCCCCGAGCTGTGCCCCGCCTGCCTCCACCCGCAGGCGTACTACGAGCCCCGGAAGGAGAATTATTAGGCCGGCCCGCGGCCCGAAACCTCAAAAGCACCCCTTCGGCGGGTGCTTTTTTGTGTCCGGCCGGGGAGGGGCGTT
Organism: Alistipes sp.; assembly: GCA_031285485.1. Lineage (GTDB taxonomy): Bacteria > Bacteroidota > Bacteroidia > Bacteroidales > Rikenellaceae > UBA940. The sequence goes on along the minus strand of JAITWC010000109.1, from coordinate 3,499 downwards.
CATCGGCCCGGCACGGAAAAAATTTCACGGGCCCGCATGCAAGATTTCCGCCGAAGCCCGGTTTACAGGGGCGAACAACGGCCGGGGCGGGGGCGGATAACAATTTTTATTACCTTTGGCGCCGGAGAAAAACGAAAACCCTAACAAAAACAACGAACATGAAAAGAGTAAAGCCTTTAGTGTGGGGAGTGTTGCTGGCGGGAGTGTGGATGCTCGCCTCGTCCGACGTCATGCCCGACCGGTACGGCGGCTGGGCGCCCTACTTCATGCAGCGCGCCGACCTTGAGCGGTCGGTGAAGATGGCCCCCGAGGCGCGCGAGATGGTCGATCCGGGCAAACTGTGGATCGCCGGCGACAAAATTTACGTGGTGGAGCGCTACAAGGGCGTCCACATCATCGACAACAGCGACCCGGCCAACCCGCGGCCCACGGGATTCCTGATCGCCCCCGGGTGCATGGACGTGGCGCTGAGGGGCGACGTGATCTATCTCGACAACGCGGTCGACCTGGTGGCGTTCGACCTCTCGACCGGGGCCGAAACCTCGCGGCTGAGGAACTACTTCCCGCCGCCAGCCAGCCCCGTCGGCGACCGCTACCACAACTTCGACTACGGCAGCTCCGACATGATACCCGTGGGCTGGAAACGGGTCGTCAGAGAGGGGAAAAACGGATTGTGATCCCCCGCGGCGATGTTTCGGGACACCAAAAAGCGAAAATTGCCCCTTGCATCGCCGATGCAACGACCAAAAAGCGAAAATCGCTCCTTGCATCGCCGATGCAACGACCAAAAAGACAAAATTACCCTTTGCATCGCCGATGCAAACGACAAAAAGCGGAAATTGCTCCTTGCATCGCCGATGCAACGACCAAAAAGCGAAAATTGCCTCTTGCATCGCCGATGCAAACGACAAAAAACAAAAATTGCCTCTTGCATCGCCGATGCAACGACCAAAAAGACAAAATTACCCTTTGCATCGCCGATGCAAAGGCCAAAACAACTTCGGAGACGCTTGCGGGGCTCACGGTAACGGGGCCGGCAGGCGACGCACCTTAAATTCTTATTCAGACTATGAAAAAACAGACTGTTTTAACCCGCACCCGCACGACACTCGTGGCCGCGCTCGCGGCGGCGTCCGTGATGGCGTCGTGCGAAATGGCGAACGGCCCGGCAAGGGCCGATAGCGGCGGAGGCACGAGCCGCGGAGGTTCGATGGCACGTTTCGCCATCGCCGGCGACTGGCTCTACACGGTCAACGACCACCTGATGTCGGTGGTGTCGATCGCCGACCCCGAGCGGCCCGTCGAGGGCGACCGCATCGCGATCGGAAGCAACATCGAGACCATCTTCCCGATGGACACGCTGCTGCTGATCGGTTCGCAGAACGGCATGTACATCTACAACATCAAGAATCCCGAGTTTCCGCGCCACCTCTCCACCTCGCTCCACTTCCGCAGCTGCGACCCGGTGGTGGCGGCCGACACCCTGGCGTTCGTCACACTCAACAGTTCGCTCGGCGCGTGGTGCGGCAGCGGCGGCAACGCGCTCCAGGTCTACAACATCAGGGACCTGAGTGCGCCGAAGCTGCTCGGCGAGGTGCCCATGTCGTCGCCCCGCGGACTGGCGGTCGATCCGGACAGTAAACTGCTCTTCGTGTGCGACAACGGCATCAAGGCGTTCGATATCGCCGACCCGCTCGACCCCGAACCGCTCTACTCGTCGCTCTCGACACCCGAGGTGGGCAAGATCGACGCCTACGACTGCATGATCACCGACCAGGGACGGCTGCTGGTGATCGGCGCCGACGGGCTTTACCAGCTGGGCTACGACCGCGCGGGATTTTCGTTCACAAGCAAGATCGACATAAGACGCGAGCAATGAGACGGACACTGTTATCATCGGCGCTGATCGCGATAGCCCTCGCCGCCGGATCCACAGCCGAGACTTCGGCCCAGGAGAGCTACTCCTACACCGTGACGCGAACCCAAACCCGCACGCTGCGCATCGACTGGCGGCCCGAACAGAAAACCCACCAGCGATACACCGTGGCGGTTAACCCGCCGCGTCTGCTCAGCAGCGGACTGAGGTTCGACTTCGAGCGCGAAATGCCACGGCCGGGCCACTGGATAGGCACGAGCCTGAGCGTGTACTTCGCCCCGGCGCTCGGGGGAAGCAACTCCGGGTTGTATAACGACCGCTGGTCGTTGCTGTCGTCGTTCGACAGCTACCACCGCATGTGGGGCGTCGGCACGTCGGCCACCTACAAGTACATCTTCAGCCGCCGCGGATGGTACTTCGCCACCGGCCTCATGTTCGACTTCTTCCGCGTGGGGGTCGCCACCGACGCCTTCGTCCCCTACCGCGAGGACGGGATGACATACTACGAATACGGCCGCGCGCTCGAAACGGAGTCGTACTTCAAACCGACGGCCCGCTTCGTCATGGGCAAGCACATGGCCGTCTCCCGGAGATGTTTCTTCGACCTCTACGGCGGGATGGGCCTCAGCTACTCGATCTACCGTGACGGCGACCGTCATTACGGCTACGGCTATGACTACGACCCGCATTTCGACGACATGGGCGGTTTCGCCTACCGCGGTCTGACCCTTGTGGGAGGATTCCGTTTCGGAGTTCTGCTCTGGAAGGATCTGCAATGACGACGAGAAGCTACAAGGCCCGTGGGGTTGTGCTCCACACGATGAAGTACGGCGACACGGGCCTCGTGGCGTGGGTTCTGACCGACGTCGGGGGGCGCCGCAGCTACATGGTGCAGAGGGTTCGCTCGTCGCGGGGCCACGGCAGCCGGGCGGCTCTGCTGCAACCGATGTTCCTGGTGGAGTTCGAGGGGGTGTCGTCGCCCCGCGCCGAGATGCACCGCTTTCGCGAACTTAACGCCGCCGTGCCCCTGCACTCGATCCCTTTCGACGTGCGCAAGAGCACGGTGGCTCTTTTCATGGCCGAGATGCTTTACCGTCTGGTGCGGGAGGTGGAGGCCAACTCGCCGCTGTTCGATTTCGTGTGGGGCGCCGTGTGCGGTCTCGACGCGCTGGACGATCCCGGGGCGGTGGCCAATTTCCACCTGCGGTTCATGGTGGGGCTGTCGCGCCATCTGGGGTTCTTTCCCGGCAACGAGTGGCAGCCGGGCTGGTGGTTCGACATCCGCGAGGGCCTTTTCACCCCGATCGAACCTCACGGCGCGCGCTTCTCGCGCGAGAACGCCGTCTTGCTCGCCCACTTCATGACCGAAGCGCCGGAGTCACCGCCGCTGAACCGCGACCGGAGGAGCGACTTCATGAACGCCATGCTCATCTACTTCGGCTACCACCTCGACGCGGTGCGCGACATCCGCTCGGTCGACATCCTGCGCGAAGTCTTCTAATTTCGGGCGATGCCTCATTGTAGCTGAGATATAATTATCTTTGTCGCGAAGAAACCGACATTTATGCGTCATGTAGAACAAATATTATGTCCCTTTTGCGGCTGTGATGACCTTCGCAAAAA
>JAITWC010000124.1 GCA_031285485.1 Alistipes sp. | reverse complement strand
GCGTCTCGGCCTTCGACAAAACGCCTATCCGGAAACTACTTAACCAACCCTGTTCAAATCAAAATGTCAAGGAACCTACGAATTTATTTAACGCTAATTTTTAACGCATCAGCAGTAATGGAAGAATGAAAAAGATAGTGATTGCGTCCGACTCGTTCAAGGGGTCGCTTACTTCGGCTTTGGTGGCGGAGAGTGTCGAGCGGGGTGTTCGGGCTGTTTTCCCGGAGTGCGATGTGCGCCGGATGTATGTTGCCGACGGGGGTGAAGGCACCGTCGAGGCGTTGGTCGATTCCACCGGGGGCGATCGGGTTCGGTGCACGGTTTCCGATCCGCTGAGGCGGCCGGTAGAGGCGATTTACGGGGTGTTCGGCGACGGTAAGGCAGTGATGGAGATGGCGGCGGCGAGCGGGCTTGCACTGCTGACTCCGGCAGAGCGAAACCCGATGAAGACTTCGACCCGCGGCACGGGCGAGATGATCCGCCACGCCCTCGACCGCGGTTGCCGCACTCTGCTTGTTGGTATTGGCGGCAGCGCTACGAACGATGCCGGGACGGGTATGCTGCAGGCGCTAGGTTTCCGGTTCTTCGACGACGCCGGGTGCGAACTCGGCTCTGGCGGAGAGATTCTGGGACGCATTGCCGCGATCGACGCGGCGGGTGTTCCGGCCGAGATTTTCGAGGCGAGCTACACCGTTGCGTGCGACGTGACGGCGCCTTTCAGCGGGCCTGCCGGTGCCGCACACGTGTTCGCGTCGCAGAAGGGGGCGTCGCCGGAGATGGTGGCCAAGCTCGACGCGGGGCTGGCACACTTTGCGGAGGTGATAAAAAAGTTTAACGGCGCCGACATTCGCGACCTGCCCGGTGCGGGTGCGGCCGGAGGGCTGGGCGGGGGCTTCAGCGCGCTGTTGGGTGCGTGGCTCGTGTCTGGCATTGAGATGGTGTTGGACGCCATAGGTTTCCGGGCCGCGATTGCCGATGCCGACCTTATCATAACCGGCGAGGGAAAACTCGACGCACAGACCGCGATGGGAAAAGCGCCGCGAGGAGTGCTCGACGCCGCGCGTGAGGCAGGGGTACCGGTGGTGGCGATAGGCGGAGCAGTCGAGGGAGCGGACGAGCTGAACCGGCAGGGTTTCGCCGCCGTATTCCCCATAGTGCCCGGTCCGGTGACTCTTGAGCAGGCGATGGAGAGTGAACAAGCGCGGGCGAACGTAGAGCGCACCGTGGAGCAGATAATGAGAACCACCCAAACCAAGCCGAAACAATGAGCGCGACAGGAGCACTGATCGGCCTCGCGTTGGCCATAGTATTAATTATCCGTAAAGTGTCGCCCGCGTACAGCCTCATCCTCGGGGCCGTCGTCGGGGGACTCGCCGGAGGGGCGAACCTTGTGGAGACCGTGGCGATGATGATCTCGGGTGCGCAGGAGATAGTGCCAGCCATGGTGAGGATTCTGGCTGCGGGAGTGCTGAGCGGCATACTTGTCAAGACGGGCGCCGCGTCGTCGATCTCACATACGATTATCGAGCGGCTCGGCACGCGGCACGTCTTCCTCGCCCTGGCGTTGGCTACGATGCTGCTCACCGCCATCGGGGTGTTTATCGACGTGGCGGTTATAACCGTCGCGCCCATCGGCCTCACCATCGGCGGGCGGCTCGGGATCTCGAAGATGAAACTGCTGTTGGTGATGATAGGGGGTGGGAAGTGCGGCAACATCATCTCGCCCAATCCCAATACCATTGTCGCGGCCGAGAACTTCGGGACGCCGCTACCGTCGGTCATGCTCGCGGGGGTGATACCGGCCCTCATCGGGATAGTGCTGGTCGTGTGGGTTATCTCGCGAATGATACCTGCCTCGAAGGGTGAACTCGCCGTGAGTAGCGGTGGGGCGGAAGACGACAGTCGCGCAGGGCTGCCGTCGTTCGCGACGAGCATTGCGGCGCCGGTGGTGACGGTGGCGCTGTTGGCCTTGCGGCCGCTGTTCGAGATCGTGATCGACCCGTTGATAGCACTTCCGGCGGGTGGGCTTGCAGGCATTCTCGCCACGCGACGTTGGCGCGACCTCTCGGCAGGACTCGGTTACGGACTCGAAAAAATGTCGGGCGTGGCGATCCTGCTCATCGGCACCGGCACTATTGCCGGTATCATCAAAGCCTCCACCATGAAGGATATTATAATCGACACCCTCACGCGGCTCAACATGGGCGAAACGATGATCGCTCCCATTGCGGGTGCGCTGATGTCGGCTGCCACGGCTTCGACCACGGCCGGTGCCACGATCGCCTCGTCGTCGTTCGCCGAGACGATACTCGCGGCCGGGATGAGTGCGGTGTGGGGTGCGGCAATGATAAACTCGGGCGCCACCGTGCTCGATCATTTGCCACACGGGTCGTTCTTCCACGCGACGGGAGGGTCGGTCGAGATGAAGATGAGCGAACGTCTGAAACTGATTCCTTACGAAAGTCTGATCGGAGTGATCCTCGCCGCGCTGACGGTGGCTACCTGCCTGATTGCCGGTCGGTGATTACGTCTCGGCGGCTTGAACTCCCTTGCTGAGGGCGGCGGTGAGGCGGGCCTCGAAAGCGTCGCGGGCGATGGCTCGCTCGATGGTGCCCTCGCGGGCGATGGAGATGCCGCCGGTCTCCTCCGACACCACCACAACAACCGCGTCCGATATCTCGCTTATGCCCAACGCCGCGCGATGGCGCATACCGTAGTTTTTTGGTACGCGGGCGGCGGTGGAGGGCAGCACGCACTTGGCCGCTACCACCCGATTGCCCTCTATTATCACCGCACCGTCGTGCAGGGGGGCGTTCTTAAAGAAGATGTTTTCGAGCAGCGCCGCCGAGGTCTGGGCACCGACCGCGATGCCTGTCTCGGCAATGAACGCGAGGTCGGTCTCGCGGCGGATCACGATCAGCGCGCCCACCTTGCCCATCGACATGTCGACGGCGGCGCGCACAATGGGGGCGATGTCGATCCTGGCCCCCGCGCCCGCACCCGCGCCGAACAGACGGCGCCAGAAGACGAGGCCGTGTTTGCTGTTGCGCTGCTTGAGGCCTATCGTCTGGAGGAATTGACGTATCTCGGGTTGGAAAATGATGACGATCGCGATCAATCCCACGCCCAGCACCTTGCCGAGTATCGACGAGAACATGTCGAGGCCGATGGAACTCGTCAGCTGCCAGATCAGATAGAGGATCACGATCCCCACCACGATGTTGGGCACGTTTGTGCCCTTCGCCATCTTGTAGAGGTAGTACATCAGCACCGCCACCGCAAGGATGTCGAAATAGTCCATCGTGCCTATGTGGATGAATCCCATCTCCGAACAAAGGTACGCAAAAAAAACAGGCCGACAAAACAGGCCCGTTTTTCACGAAGGTATTATGGCAGGTTACCGGGGATGTATCATCCAACTCAGTATCTCTTCGCCTTTCTCGGTGTATACCGAGATATAGAGATTGTCTTTCTCGCTGCCGGACAGATATTGCAGGATCAGGCTCTCTATTTTGTCGAGCGCGCCGTCGTAGCGGAACACGAAATCGCGGTAACGTCCGGGAGCAAATCCTTCGCTCTCCGCGCCGAGGGCCGCGAGGTCTTCGAGGAACGAGTCGGCGATCGTGGGTGTGGTGTCGCTATTGTATGATACGTACCCCCAGATGGTGTTCTGCGGGATGCGGTTGAGCAGCCTGTCGCCGAAGCCGAACGTCGGGTTGTCGGCCATCTCCACCTTGTAGCTTTCGGCCGTGACGGTCAGCGTGGCCGTTTGTTTCACGCTGCCGTTGTACAGATTGAGCGTGTATGTCCCCGGGTCGAGCGATCCGAGGTCGATGTACGCCCGTGCGGGGCCGATGTCGTCGGTCATGCCGGTTTCGGAGACTCCCTTGAACGAGATGTCTATCGTGCCGCCGCTCTGTTGTTTTGCATAGACGATCGGATTGCCTCCCGAACCGTATTGTCTTTCCGTCATGCACCAGAGTTGCAGCGTCCGCGGCGAGGTTTTATATTCCTCCGTCATGACGATGTGTATCTTCGAGTCTATGGCCGTGACTCCCGGCTCATATCCCTCGTTGATCGTCCCGTCGGCCAGCGTGTAGCGGTTATGGCTGAATTCGACCCACTCCAGAAAGTCATACTTCGCGAACATGTTTTCCCAGTGGCTTTCGAGGATCGTGTCGTCCTCGGGTATCTCGAAGCGCACAATCCATCCGCTGTGGTCGTAGTCGAACGTCTCGGTGAGATTGTATTCGCGCATCGCCGCAAGCCAGTCTGCCTGATACGACCGATTATTCATTCCGAACAGGTGGGGAAACAGAGTCATGGCCCCCGTTTGATATTGAAGATATCCGCCCGTTTCCCACGCGCCGTCATGAGTGTATGGCTTTTCGAAGAGGGCGTCGGCGATCCGTTGCAACTCGGCCTCGCTCGACGTATTGCCCGACACACACACTCCCGAACTGATCTCCGCCGCCTTGAGGTCGACGGAGTTGATGAAATCGAATACTCCGTCGATCTTGAAATACCTTTCGGTCTTTGCATACACACCGGTCGTCACCTCGTACCAGTAGCTCATCACCATGCCGGTCGACGACAGATCGAGTCCGAGTTCGCGCTCGGTCGGGCCGTCCATGAATGTGAAGAACACCGCCGGGGTGCGCATGTATTCGTCTTTGTGGAGTCGCGCGCCGACGATGCCGTCGAACGACCCGAACAGGGTCGTCAGGGCCTTCGCGCGGCCGGCGGTGTCGAGCCCCGCGGGCAGCGACCCGAGATAGCGGTTGACCAGTGGGATCGTCCTGTGGATGTTCTCCCGGTTGATGTAGCGGCAGAATTCGTCGTCGCTGACGCCGGCCCGCGCTTTGGCTTGGGCCACTTCGATCGGGGTGTCGGGCACCACGGGATCGAACGCGTCGGTATGGCAGGCGGC
>JAITWC010000103.1 GCA_031285485.1 Alistipes sp. | reverse complement strand
GAATACGGATGCCTTGCCGGGACAGAAACACTTCTTAAACAACACGTGCCCACGATACGCCGGGAACGGCATCTGGAAATATGGATTGTCACCGCCCTCGATTTCCTTTGTCTCTCTGTCCTGAGAGTAAGCGGTATCGCACATGCATATCATATTGACCGAGTTGTTGTAGAGTAGTTCCATCTGGGAGTAGAGTTCGGCGATATAGTTTCGGGTGGTAGTACCCGTGGCGAGTGCCTTGTGTACCCAACGACAAGGCATTGCAGATAAATGTTCTTCGTCCCAGTTTTGTAATTGGGCAGGAGGCTCCTGCCAATTTGAATCCCATTCAAGTATCGAATACAACACTTGTCGGAAAATTAATCACGGATCATGGAAACGTTAAATTCCCGACGGACCACGATGTTATTAAAAATAATTAATTACTTTTGTTCGGAACGAAAATAACGGATCAGACTGTGAGAACTGTGAAAATATTTGCCCCGGCCACCGTTGCCAACCTCGGATGCGGGTTCGATGTCGCCGGGATGGCTATCGACTCGACCGGCGATGTGCTCGAAGTGGGAGTCGAACCCGGCTCCGGACTCTCGCTGGAAAACGCAAGCGGGGTGGAGCTGCCGCCCGACATCGAGGACAACGTGACTACTCCCGCCGTGCGCGCCCTGCTCGCCGCATACGTAGCCGAGGAGGGTGGCTGCGACCGTAGGGTACACATCACCATCCTTAAAAAGATACTGCCCGGCAGTGGGATAGGTTCGTCGGCAGCGTCGTCGGCCGCCGCGGTGTACGGGCTGAACGAATTGCTGGGCCGCCCCTTCACACCCGAGCGGTTGGTGGAGTTCGCGATGGAGGGCGAGAGCCTCATAGGTGGCGGCGCCCGCCACGCCGACAACGTCGGGCCCGCAATCCTCGGCGGTGTGGTGCTGATCCGCGGTTACGAGCCGTTGGACATTGTGCAGCTGCCAGTTCCCGGTAATTTCTACGCCTCGGTGGTGAGGCCGCACATAACGGTTACGACCAAAGAGGGCAGGGGAGTGCTGCCGCGCGAGATACCTCTCAGGACAGCCGTCACGCAGTGGGGCAACGTCGGCGGACTTGTGGCCGGGCTCGCCCTGGGCGACATAGATCTCGTTGGTCGGTCCATGTGCGACGCCGTGGCGGAGCCGGTGCGCAAAAGGTTTATCCCCGGTTACGACGAGCTTAAGGCCGGGCTGTTCGCCGCCGGAGCCGCCGGTGCCAACATTGCCGGGTCGGGCCCCGCCGTCTTTGCCGTGTGCGACACCGCGGCGGGGGCCGAACGGATCTGCGAGGTGATGTCCCGCCATTTCGACGTGCGCGGGATTCCCGCCGATGTCTACTCCTCGAAGATATCGAACCGCGGGACGAGGATAATTGCCAATTAAAAAATTTTCACGATGAGATATTTTACCACCCGATCCGCCGACAGCGGTTATTCGCTGCGGGAGGCGGCCTTCGCGGGACTTGCTCCCGACGGAGGACTCTTCATGCCCGGGACTGTTCCCGCGGCCGACCTCGACGAGGTTCGCGAGCGTGCCGGGAGCTCCTTCGCCGATATGGCGGAGTATCTGGCGGGGCTGTTTTTCGGCGGCGACCTGTCGCGCGAGGAGCTGCGGAGCGTGTGCCGGTCGGCGTTCGACTTCGACGTGCCCCTGCAACACATCGGCGGCGGTCTCCACACCCTGGAACTTTTCCACGGCCCGACGGCCGCGTTCAAGGATTTCGGCGCGGGGTTCATGGGCCGCTCGCTGGGGCTGCTGCGCGACGGCCCGCGCGGGCTGACCATCCTCACCGCCACGAGCGGCGACACCGGCAGCGCGGTGGCCCACGGTTTTCACGGCGCCGAGGGGATCGACGTGGTGATACTCTACCCGGACGGCAGGATATCCGACCTTCAGGAGAGCCAGATGACGACGCTCGGCGGCAACATCCACGCGCTGCGGGTGGCCGGCACCTTCGACGACTGCCAGCGGATGGTCAAGGAGGTGTTCGCCGACGCCGGTTTCCGTGCCGGCCACAACGTCACGTCGGCCAACTCGATCAACCTGCTGCGCTGGATCCCGCAGTCGTTCTACTACTTCTACGGCTGGGCGCTTTGGCGCGGGGCGGCGGGGGGCGGCGAGGCCCCGGAGGTGGTCGTTCCGAGCGGCAACTACGGCAATCTGTCGGCCGGGATGCTGGCCAGGCGCATGGGGCTGCCGGTGCGCAGGTTCGTGGCCGCGTCGAACGCCAACGACGTCATTCCCGAGTGGTTGCGCACGGGCGACTACCGTCCGCGTCCGTCGGTGACGACCCTCGCCAACGCGATGGACGTGGGCGCGCCGAGCAATTACGAGCGGATGATGTCGATGGCGAACGGCGACATGGGCGCCATCCGCGGGGAGATAGGGGGTTGGGCCTCGTCGGACGCGGAGATCAGGGCCGGCATCCGCCGCCTGTACGACGACTGGGGCTACGTGTCCGATCCGCACAGTGCGGCGGGATATCTGGCGGCCGCGCAGTGCGGCGCGCGGGGTTTCTGGCTGTCGACGGCGTCGCCGGCGAAGTTCGGGGAGGTGATCGAACCGGTGCTGGGGTTTGCGCCCGAGGTTCCCGCGCGGCTCGCGCGGCTGCTCGACCGCCCGAAGGTCTCGACCCCGATCGCGCCCGACTCCGCGGCGCTCAGGGAGTTCGTCGGGTCGATCTGACCGCGGCCGGCGGCCGGCGGGCCGCGATCACCGCTCCGCGAACGGAGGGCGTCCGGCAGGGCGCCCTCCGTTTTTCGTGGGTCGGGGGGCGCCGGAGGGGGGAATCGCCGGGGCCGGGGGGGGCGAAAACAGATTTTTTTTCACCGGCGCCGGCGTTTTGCCCCCGTTTTTCATTTTTTTTACCGGAACAAATTCCTATCTTCGCATCGTGGCCGCCGCCGAAGCAACCAAAACGGGCGGCGCGGCGG
>JAITWC010000094.1 GCA_031285485.1 Alistipes sp. | reverse complement strand
CAGGAACCTTTCCGCCGACGCCAGCGGGGACGCAATATTTTTATTCTCCATGTTTTACCTTGAGGTGTCTGTTTCAATTTTTTGTGACAAATCGTTCTTTTTGACGTTTGCCACGCTGTGGCAAGCACCGCGGAAGTTGTTTTGGCCTTTGCCACGCTGTGGCAAGCGCCGCGGAAACTGTTTTGCCCTTTGCCACGTTGTGGCAAGCACCGCCGAGGCTGTTTTGGCCGTTGCCACGCTGTGGCAAGCACCGCCGAGGTTGTTTTGCCCTTTGCCACGTTGTGGCAAGCACCGCCGAGGCTGTTTTGCCCTTTGCCACGTTGTGGCAAGCCCCGCCGAGGCTGTTTTGCCCGTCCGCCCGACCCGCGGAGGGACGGGGCCGTCAGTTCTGCGTGGGCAGGAAAGAGTAATTGCGGCCGTAGCGCATCATCTGGTCGACGTAGCTCTCGTCGTAGGTGACGCGCACGTCGGTGATCTCCCCGCTGTTCGGGTCGCGCACCGGCTCGTAGCGCGGGTTGACGAAACCGCCGTAGGGGGCGATCCCGAGAGCGCCGTAACGCTCCAGCACCTCGGCGTGGATCGCCGGATCTACCCGAACACCGTACTTCTCGATGAAGTCGCGCCCCGCCTCGAAGTCGCCCTCGCTCTTGATGCGCTGCACCTCGCCCAGCAACTCGCCGATAAGCCCGCGCAGTTTTTCGAAATCGTTCACCACGACGTAGGTTTTGCCACCCTCGACCACCTTTTCGATCACGTTGTCGGCGCGGCCCCTCTCGTAACACCACGCGGCGATGGCGGCGCGGTTGCGCATGTGGCTCTCCTCGACGTTTTTGCCGGGGGCGACACGCGCCAGCTGCGTCTGCAGCCCGTTCATCATGTAGCTCGCGTACTCGGCCCGGGCCACATCCAACGAGGGGATGAGGCCGAGTTCGACCAGCTTCGGATCGGCAATGTACCAGAGCGCGAACAGGTCGGCCCGCGCCTCCTCCACCGCCGAACCGTACTGCCTCAGCTCGGCCCCCGTCACTCCCGGTGCCAACTGCCCGCTCCCGTGCCCGAGGCACTCGTGCAGGTCGGTGTGGAGGTTGCTGCCGAGCGAACCGTACTGCTTCATCCGCTCGCGGTCCTCCCCGCGCAGCACGAACTCCTCGCGGAAACCGTTGCCCTCGGCGGCCGCGTCGTAGGCGTCGGTGATGTTCTGTATGGTGACGGACTTGGAGCCGTGGTCGCGCCTGATCCAGTCGGCGTTGGGCAGGTTGATGCCGATCGGCGTGGCGGGATAGCAGTCGCCGCCTATCGTGGCCACTGTGATAACCTTCGCCGACACACCTTTCACCTCGGCCTTGCGGAACCGCGCCTCGACGGGCGAGTTGTCCTCGAACCACTGCGCGTTCCCGCTTATGATCTCCGTCCGCCGGGTGGCCTCGCGGTCAACGAAACTGACGTTCGCCTCCCACGACGCCTTGATCCCGAGCGGGTCGCCGTAATTCTCGATGAAACCGTTGATGAAGTCGATCTCCGAGGCCGTATCCTCCACCCACGCCACGCTGTAAGCGTCGAAGTCGCGCAGGTTCCCGGTGCGGTAATATTTGATGAGCGCCTCGATGATCTCTTTCTGCGTCCCGCCGGCCACCTCGTAAGCCTTCTCCAGCCAGTACACGATCTGGCTGATGGCCGCGCCGTACATTCCGCCCTCTCGCCACACCACTTCATAGGGTGCGCTGCGCTGCGTGGTCTGATAGCGCGGCTTCGCGTTCGTCAGCTTCGAGTTGAGACCGTAAGACACCGGCCTCGGATCGGCGGCGTCGGCGGCGGCCATGTCGGCGTAAAACTTCTCGGCCTCGGCCTGCGTCACCCCCTCGTAGTAGTTCATCGCGCTGGTCGCGAGCAGATCCTCTCCCTCGGCCTGATTGACGCGCACGGGCCACGCCGCGGGGTCGAATATCACGTCCCGCACGGTCTTCAAAAGTTCCTCGCGTCCCCCCGAGGTTAAGTCCAGCGGCAGCGCCTCGTTGGGAACGCCAGCCAGCAGCGCGTCGAAATACTCCGCCGCGAAACCCGGCACGAACTTGTCGCCCGAATAGTGGTGATGCACCCCGTTGGCGAACCATACCTTCTTTAAATAAGTCTCGAACGCGGCCCACTCCCCGCCCGTGCGATCGCCCTCCCACGAGCGGTAAATCCCCTCCAGAGTGCGCCTCACGGCCAGGTTGTAGCGGAAATTCTGATCCCACAAAATGTCGCGCCCCGAGAGCGCCGCCTCGCTGAGATAGTAGACCAGCAGTTTTTGGTCGGGCGACAACTCCTCGAATCCCGGCACGCGGTATCGCATCACCCTTATGTCGTCGAATCGGTCTATCGTCCACTGAAAGCTATCCTCTACCACTTGTTTGTCTCTTTTATCGCACGCTTCCATTCCGAAAACCGTCGCTCCCATCGCAATAACCGTTAAAATACGTTTCATATCCTCCTCCAAAAATTCTGTTCGGTCGCAAAGTTATCATTTTTTTCTAACTTTACCGCGATTTTTGAACTTGCATAAATGAGGATTGCAGAGACGAGGGAGGCTCTTCTGGACACATTGAAGGACGCGCCCTGTGAGACGAGAGAGTTCGTTCCGACTATGGGTGCGTTGCACGAGGGCCATCTGTCGCTGGTGCGCGCGGCGCGCCGGAACGGCGGGACGGTGGTTGCGAGCATATTCGTAAACCCCACCCAGTTCAACGACCCGAACGACCTGAAGAATTACCCGCGCACGCCGGAGCAGGACATGGCGATGCTCCGCACCGAAGGTGTCGAAGTGGTGTTCATGCCCACCGTCGAGGAGATATACCCCGCCGACGCGGAGAGAGAAAAAGAGAACGAATGGGATTTCGGCGAGCTCGACAAAGTGATGGAAGGAGCCACCCGTCCGGGCCATTTCCAAGGCGTGGCACAAGTAGTCTCAAAGCTCTTCGAACTCGTGCAACCTGCCCGAGCCTACTTCGGCCAGAAAGACTACCAACAGGTAGCCATCATCCGCGAGATGGTGCGCCAGGCCCGAGAAAGGGGCGAGACATGGGCCGAAGCAGAAATAGTGGAGTGCCCCACGGTAAGGGAGGAGGACGGACTCGCCATGTCGTCGCGCAACGCCCTGCTCACCCCGGCCCACCGCGCCGCCGCGCCCGACATCCACCGTGCGCTACGGCTCGGAGCGCTCAAGGCTGGCGAGCTTTCACCGCGCGAGTTGGAGAGATACGTCCGCGCCGAGATCGAGCGGAGCGGAGTGTTAAAGATGATATATTTCGACCGTATGGGCCCTCAGGCGTGCATCGCGGTGCAGGCGGGCGACGTTCGGCTGATAGACAATATGCGATATGACAATTGAAGTACTCAAATCGAAGATACACCGTGTGACGGTCACCGAGGCCGACATCAACTACGTTGGCAGCATCACCATCGACGAGGATCTGATGGACGCGGCGAATCTCGTGGCGGGCGAGAAGGTGACAGTGGCCGACATAGACAACGGCGCCCGTCTCGACACCTACGTCATCCGCGGCCCCCGCGGCAGCGGCGCGATCGGCTTGAACGGGGCGGCGGCCCGCCTGATCCACCCCGGCGACAAGATCATAATCATGTCCTACGCCCGCATGACAATGGAAGAAGCCCGCACATTCACCCCCTGGGTCATCTTCCCCGACAACAACCGGTTGGTATCGACTCATGAGTTTGTGAGTGAGGTTTGAACATCGGCAGAGCGCCATAGACCGTCATTCCGAACGAACATGAGGAATCTACTTTACGGATTAACAACACAGTGCGTTGCACAAGTTTTTGGCGGCCGCCTATCCGGGCGGGAGAGTTGAAAGGTCGTTTACACTCCCGACGGCGAACCGCTTGAGATACGTTCCTTGATAAGACTTGAGAACTCGATAACGAAAGACACGGCGCGGCGGAAGAACCGCATCGAGTCGCGGTTTCACAACTCTGTGAAAGTACTTTTCCGGTCGGTTTGGTGGTATCACAACGTTGTGAAAGTACTTTTCCGACCGGTTTGGTGGTATCACAACGTTGTGAAAGTACTTTTCCGACCGGTTTGGTGGTATCACAGCGTTGTGAAAGTATTTTTCCGGTCGGTTTGATGGTATCACAGCGTTGTGAAAGTACTTTTTCGACCGGTTTGGTGGTTTCACAACATTGTGACACCCCTGGGCGCACCGCCGCGACCCCGAAACGGCACGGGCGACATCACCGTGCGTGGTCGCGCCTCGATGCGCTGCAACCTGACAGAGGCGGCGTGGGTGCCGACCGCTGTGGAAAGTCTGCTTACCGAAGGATTTTTATCGAGTTTTGTGAGCCATACGGACAGTATCGGTAACAAAAGATACAAAACAATTTTAACCGAAAAACATGGATATGGAAAACTTCAAACCCACAGAATACACCTTGCAGTGCGTGGCGACGGGCCGCGAGTTCGATGACACTGGCTGGATGCTCGAAGACCGGATGTGCGGTACGCCGTCGTTGGTTCGCGCTATTTACGCCAAAAAACAGATCGAAGTCAAAGGCGACGACCACGGCCTGTACAAATTCCACGACTGGCTGCCCGTCCGCCGTATGCTACACGGGTCGGCGGCGCCCGTCACGTGGAAAAGCAAGGGTCTCGCCGACAGACTCGGCCTCGACAACCTGTGGATAACCTTCAGCGGCTGGAACCCGAAACATGGCGCGCGTATGTCCACCTGCTCGTTCAAGGAGACCGAGGCGTACAGCGTGTGCGCGCGCATCCCCGAGGGAGAAGAACGCATACTTGTGGTGGCAAGCGCCGGTAACACCGCGAGGGCCTTCGCAAAGGTATGCTCCGACAACAACATCCCGCTGCTGCTGAGCGTGCCCGCCGACAACCTTGACGCACTGTGGTTCGAAAAACCCTTGAATGACTGCGTGAAGCTCATCGCAAGCGAACGGGGCAGCGACTATTTCGACGCGATCCACCTAAGCAATCTCGCGCTCAAATCGCGCCGCTTCTTCGCCGAGGGAGGAGCCAAAAACGTGGCCAGGCGCGACGGCATGGCAACAACCATGCTGTCGGCCGTAACTACCATAGGCGAGATCCCCGACATCTATTTTCAGGCCGTGGGGAGTGGCACTGGAGCCATTGCGGCGTGGGAAGCAAACCTGCGACTGTTGGAGGACGGACGGTTCGGGATCAAAAAATGCCGCCTCGTGGTGTCGCAAAACGCTCCCTTCGTGCCGATGTATGACGCGTGGAGGGTCGATTCGCGGGTGATGCTCGACTACGACGAGGGGCGCGCACGGCGCGACGCCGAGATCATCGACGCGAAGGTGTTGTCGAACCGCAGGCCGCCTTACGGTCTGGCGGGAGGGCTGTACGACGCTCTTAAGGACACGGGCGGTGAGATAGTTGTGGCCACCAACGCCCAAGCACGCAAAGCCGCCGCGCTGTTTGCCGAGACCGAAGGGGTGGACATCCATCCCGCAGCCGCCGTCGCCACCGCGTCGCTCGTGAAAGCGATGGCTGACGGCCGCGTCAAGAGCGACGATACGGTGATGCTCAACATAACGGGTGGAGGAGAGGCGCTCTACAAAACGTGCCTCACGGCCGCCGGAAAGGAGCTTTGGCACCTCCAACCGACCCTCGTGTTTGCTGTCGACACCACCGCCGAGGAGATCGTCGAACGGGTCGAGGCGATTTTTTGAATCTTTTGGGGGATTTCCCGTCGGGCACAGATTTTCGTCAGATTCAGGTAAGGGGGGAGAAACGAAATTGTAAAATAGTGCCAATTACGCGACGGTCGCCATGCCGCCGAAAAACACGCTCCGCCGGCGCCGCCACACACCGCGTGAACCGGAAACGGGTGCCGTTGCGGAGGCGATGGAGGTAAATGTCTTCGATCTTCATGACCGTAATCGTTTTGAGGTCGGTTTATGTTTCGCCGGCGAAACCCTGAAACTTTGCAAAACGCCCGCCGAGGGGTCGGCGGAGGTTCTGAAACTTTGCAAAGTGCCCGCCGAGGGGTCGGGCCGGGTTGTGAAACTTTTCAATGCCCTTTTTTGGCCCCCGCGCCGGGGATTGTTGAAGATTCCCAAAAACAACGCACCCCGGCGGAGAGCCACTAACTACATAAAAACTAACTTGGACCCTCGCGCCGGGGCTTGCTAAAAATCCACACTCATAACTCATAACTCATGTCTCATAACTCGACCCCGGCGGAGAATCCGGCACAAAGCTAATGAATAATTTCGGATAAACAACCCCGCCCCAAGATTTCGTCCACGATCTCAGGCAG
>JAITWC010000043.1 GCA_031285485.1 Alistipes sp. | reverse complement strand
CGCCAACTCGCTCGGGGGGAACGATCAGGCGGCGGTGGCCTACTCGACGGTGTATCCTTTCTCCATGTTCCTGCGGATACTCGCGGCGCAGGTTCTTGTGATGCTTGCGACGTAAAGAGAGAGGCCCGCTGCGCGGGCCTCTCTCTTTAATTACATCTGCGGCTCATCCATGCGCCCCATGAATAGGATGGCGCCGGTGCTGCGCTCGCGGATCAGGTCGAGGAACGGACGGTCGGCGATGAACGCCGGGGGGCCGGAGGTGACCTCAAACCCGATAATCGTCACGGCCGCCGCCTCGGTGCCCTCTTCGTTCACCTCGACGAAGGTCTTCTGTTTGATGTCGGAGACCGCCAGCCGCGGGTCGTCGGTGATGCCGGTTAGGCTACCCCTGCCGAATATCTGCCGGATGCCGAGCTCTTTAACGGCGTCGTTCAGCGGGAACTCGCACTCCTGTTTCCAGCGCGGCATTACCACTGTGTAATTGCTGACTTCATGCAACCCGGCCACGATCCTGCCATAGGTTTCACCATTGAGCGAGGCGATCAGATCGTCGAGCGAACCATTGTAACGCGAGGGCATCATCAGCATCATGCTGAACGCACCGTTGCCGTAAGGCAGATCGATGCAATTCACGGTCTCATCCCAATAACAGGGCACCTTGATATCGGTTTGATGCATCATCGGCACTGTTTTAGTCGAGCCGTCGGCAAGATTGAAATCGGCGTCGCGTGTCTTGGACTTATCGAACTTGAACTTCCACTGCCCCTTGAAGTAGACGGCGTTGATAAGGTACATCATCACGTCGGCGGAGATCGCTCCGTCGAGGATCGTCGGTATGCGGCCGGCGGTGTTGTCGGCGCACCACTTGTTGATGGCTGCCACGGCCGCGGCGTCGAAAGGCAGGGAGCGCACCTCGGCGCCGTAGTACTGGCGATTGATGTCGTAGAACGCCGGTTTGACGGCGAATCCCTCGCGCGCCCAGATCGAGTTGGCTATCGCCAGCGCCGTTCGCGGGTCGGCTTTGAGCAGCGCCTGATAGAGGGCCTGATAGTGGGCGTTGATCTCGGCGGGGGTGAAGTCGGCCACCCCCAGCGCGTCGGCCATCTCGTCGGCAGCCTCGGGCGAGGTGCCGTTGTAGAGCATGCCCAGCGCCATCGTCAGGCTCAGCGGCGAGACGAAGGCGTTGGCGCGGTCGGCCTCGGGCGCGGTGGCCAGCGTCTGGCGGAAGAAGTCGAACGCGAAGGCGTTGTCGGCCGACACCTTTTCGGCGCCGCGGGTGGTGAGTTCGATCGGTTTCGCGGGATCTGCCGTGCCGCCGTCGTCCGGGCTGCACGCTGCCGCGAACATCAGGGTGGCGGCGAGAATGAACAGTTTTCTCATGGGTGTGTTGTTTTTAATGGGTATGTTGTTTTTAAGTTGCCTTGTCAATTGTATAAATCCCGCGGATCGTGAAATCTTGCATCGCCCGGCGTTTTTTTTCAGTTCTCCCGCATATTTTCGCGAAAGAGACCCTTTTGCGCCTCCGGGCGCAACCCCGAACGAGGCCAAAAAGTGACTTGCGCCCCAGAGCGCAACCCTGTCCGAGACCAAAAATGTACTTGCGCTCGCGGGCGACAGGATCAGGAGACTTTCTCGATCCGGTCGAGGGCGACGTACCACAGGTACGCCTCGGTGTCGGTGTAGCCCATCTCCCGCAGCAGGCGGGTGTAGCCGCGCAGCTGTGCGGCGTGTTCAGGCGGGGTCCTGCGGCCGAACTTGTAGTCCACTATCACGGCTTTCGTACCGCGGATCATCACGCGGTCGGGGCGGCGGGTGGCGGGCGCACCCGGGATCACTATGCCCGCCTCGTTTCGCACCTCGTCCCACTCGCCGTCGAACCATTCGGCCACCCGCGGGTCGGCGAGGGCGCGGTCGATGTTGTCGCGCAGGCGGGCGTGTTCGGCGGGCGAGACGAGGGCGTCGGCGGCCATGCGGTCGAGGGCGAGGGCGATGTCGGCGGCGGTGACGGCCCCCTCCAGAGCGCGGTGCATCAGCACCCCGAGGTCGCGCGGCGAGAGGTCCGGCCCCTCGACGCCATCCTCCGCGTATCGGGTCACGGGAAGCCGCAGTCGAACCCGCGCCCCCGGCCGACGGGTGGGATAGGTGCGCAAAGCACCGGAGAGGGCCTGTGCGTGGGCCGCCGAGCCGGAGCCGGGCAAACATTCCGGCGCCCCCCACTCGGTAAACCCGGCGGTGACGTTCATAACCTCGCGCAAAAGGCCGCCGACCGTGCCGCGGCTCTCGCGGGGCTTGTCGGAAGCCATCAGATGGAGTTCGCGCCCGGCACGCGTGGCGGCGACGTAGAACAGGTTCATCGAGTCGATGGCGGCCAAAACCTGCTCGCGATAGTAGCGCGCCGAGAACCACGAGCCACCCATTGCCTCCTTGTAATTTATGGGCACCGCACCCGCAAGCCCACCCTCGGCGGACTCCGACCACAACACGAGCGGCCGGCCGCGAACCTCGGGAGCCAGCGACCACGACAGCCACGGCACGATGACGGCCGGGTATTCGAGGCCCTTCGATTTGTGGATCGTGGACACGGTGATGGCGTCGGCCGACTGCTGCATGGTGATGGAGGCCGCGGCGCCGTGTTCGTTCCACCACTTGAGGAAGAGCGGGATGTCGGCCACCGAGCGCGACGAGAACGAGACGATCTGTCCGTGGACGGCCTGAATGTAGGCTATGTCGTCCGTGCGGCGGTCGAGGCCGAAACGCAGCACCGTCTCCTCGAACGCCTCCCCGGGCGACAGGGCGGCCAGGCGCGCGAAGAACTCCGCGTCGTCGGCCGTGAGGGGCGAGTCGAACGGGCGGCCGAGCCAGCGGTTGAACACCGCCCTTTGGATCGTGTCGGACGGTTCGGCGGCGAGCGAGAGGCAGGCGATGATGAAACGGCTTGCCGCCGACGCGCCCACCGTGAGCGCCTCGGCCGTCACCACGTCGTAACGGTAGGGCGAGCCGGGGTTGAGTCGTTTGTGGTCGAGCAGCATCTGCGCCACGCGGGCGCCCTGTGTGTTGGAGCGCACCAATATCGCGATGTCGCCCGCGCGGTAGCCCCGCGACTGAAGCTCCTCGACCCGGGCGACGATGGGCGGCGCGTATTTCCCCTCCGCGTCGGGGCCGTAGACCGTCATCGTGACGTAGCCGCCGTCGGCCTCCGGGCGCGGGGTCTGGGTGTGGCCGGCGTAGGCGGCGGCGAGCATTCCCGTCAGTTCGTCGGCCTCGGCGGAGGGGAGCGAGCCTTCGCGCAGGGCCGAGGCGACGGTGGCGTCGAGCGCCGCACCGGCCGCCCCGGTCATTCGGCCCACGGCTTCGCCCGTGAACTCGACTATGCGGCGGAGGCTGCGGTAGTTCGTGGCGAGCGTCTCGCTCTCCACGCGGCCTTGGCCCATCTGCTCGTGGACGCGGCGCGAGAGTATCCGCCAGTCGCTGCCGCGCCAACGGTAGATCGCCTGCTTGACGTCGCCGATGAGCAGCACCGGGTGGCCCGGCTCGCCCGCGATGGCGTTGCGCAGGAGCGGCACGAAGTTCTCCCACTGCGCCTGCGAGGTGTCCTGAAACTCGTCGACCAGAAAGCGGGTGAAGTAGCTGCCCGCGCGCTCGAAGATGAACGGGGTGTCGTTGCCCCCGACCAGACGCGCGATCATGCGGTTGGTCTCGCTGATGGGCACTATGTTCTCCTCGCGGCAGATGCGTTCGATGTGGCGTTGGAGGTCGCCCAGCAGCACGAAGTTGTGGCTGTTCTCGCCCAGCAGCCTCGCGCTTGCCACGAGACGGCGGTTGGCGGCGTGGATGTTTTCGAGCTCCCGGAGCAGGGGTTGCAGCGTGGGGATCAGCGACTCGACTGCGGCGCGGGAGGGCGAGGTCTTGGGCGCCCAGGCCGAAAGATCGTCGCTGGCGGCGGCCTCGGCGGTGGCGGGCGACAGGGGGATGAAGTCGCCCGTGGCCACTTTCCTGAGCCACGTGACGAGGCTTCTTGTGTTTCGGCCCTTGAAGTCGTCGGCCGTGAGGGCTGCTCCGGCGATGATTTTTAGTGCCCCGGCGGCTTTCGACTGCATCGCGTCACAGGCGCGGGTCGACCGCTCGACTATCTGTTCTATGATCGACGGATCGGGGGCGTTCTCCGCCCCGCGCCGGTACTCCTCGCCGAAAAGTTCGCCGCCGAGCGCCACCAGTCCCTCGCGAATGTCCCATCGTCGGCCCTCGTCGAGACGGAAGGTCGACGCGGCGAACAATCGGTCGCGTATGCTGGTGTCGGCCGACGCCTCGTCGATCAGCGCGTCGGCGGCCAGTGCCAGCAACTCGTCGGTCTCCAACCTCAGTTCGAAACCACCGTCGACGCCCAACTCGCGCAGGAACGAACGGATCAGCCGCTGGAAAAAACGGTCGATCGTCAGCACCGCGAAACGGCTGTAATCGTGCAGTATGTTGTGGCGGGCTTCTTTTGCCCGTGTCCGGATCGTGGCCTCGTCTGTGTTTAGGTCGGTGCACAGGTCGTCGAGATATGGACTGCGGACGCCCTCGGTGGCAAGTTCGTGGAGCCGTTCGAGGATTCGCGACGACATCTCCTCGGTGGCCTTGTTGGTGAAGGTCACGGCGAGGATGTTGCGGTAGAACGAGGGATTTTCCACCACGCTCTTCACATATTCGTAAGCGAGGCGGTAGGTTTTGCCCGAGCCGGCCGATGCGGCGATTATCTTTACGTTTCCCATCTCCGCCTCCAAAAGTACAATTTTTTTTGTTACCTTTACGCTCCAATTGACATCCGGCCATTCTATGTTTAATTTCAACCACCAAGATCATGAAAAAATCACTTTTAATCATTCTGTTTTGTCTCTGTGGGCTGCCTGTTACAGCGCAACACACGATTACCGGCAGCGTGGTCAGAAACGCAGACGGCGAGAAAATACCCTACGCTACTGTGGCACTACTGAAGGCGGACTCCGTTATCGTCACGGGCAGTGTGACAAATGCCGAAGGAAACTTCACGATGGAAAGCGTTCAGTCCGGCTCCTACATTATTTTGGTTACCTATGTGGGATACCAGGAGATCAGCCGGAATGTCACGATCCCTGCGCAGTACCAACTCGGTGAGTTCCGACTGAATGAGACAGAGAACCGGATCACCGATGTCGTTGTTGTCGGTCGTCGTCCCTTTGTCGAGCAGCAAACCGACCGGTATGTGGTGAATGTGGGCAATAACATCCTGACCGCAGGCCGCAACGCTGTCGACGTACTGGCCAACACCCCGGGAGTGATGGTCAGCGATGGTTCGATCTCGGTGATGGGCAAGGAGGTAGAGGTCTATGTGGACGGCCGCCCTTCGCGCCTTTCGGGAGAGCAACTTATCGCTTTGCTGTCCTCCATACAGGGCGATAATGTAGCCCGAGTGGAGATCATTACCAATCCTTCGTCACGCTACGATGCCGTAGGTATAGGAGGAATAATTGATATCCGGACAAAAAAGGGATTGCAGTATGGGTTCAATGCTTCACTCGATGCCGGGTTTCGGCAGGGGCGGCGGGATACTGAAAATGCAGGTATCACTCTGAATTACGGTCGCAAAAATTTCAACCTCTTCGGTAATTACAGCATCAGCCGGACGAACAGTTGGGCGGAGTTGAATCAGATCAACAGTACTCAGGCCAATGGGGTCAGCCACTTGTTCGACCAGAACACTGTCAAAGAGTCGAGCGCGGCGCGGGTTAACCAAAGTTACCGGGTCGGGATGGATTATTACCTGAATGAAAAGAACATCCTCGGGTTTCTTTACAACGGCTATCGGGCGGGGAATGAGTTGAGCGTTACGGACGGAACGACCACCCTCTCTCCCGCGCTGGAGGGGGTCGTTTCGTCGGCCATACACTCTGAATCGACTAACGACAATCACGGCGATCAACTGAACCTGAATTACCAGAGCACATTTGATAAACCTGGTCAGCGGCTGAATATCGACTTGGATTACGGGAAGTTCGTATCCGGGCCTTGGCAGATGAGCGAGGTTGATTATTTTGATATCGAAGGACTGCCGCTCGAAGACCGTTCCGAACGCCTGCGACATGCCAATCCTCAGCAGATCGAGGTATGGGCGGCCAAGGTGGATTACGCCCAACCGTTGTGGGAAAACGCACGGATGGAGTTTGGGGGCAAAACAGGCCGCTCCATCACCGACAACAACCTGCTGTTCGAGGAATATGGCGTCGACGCGTGGGAGATCGATCCCGACCGCACCAACCGTTTCGTCTATCGCGAGGCAGTTCATTCCGGTTACCTGACCTTTAATCAGGGGTTCGGAAAGGTGAACCTGCAAGCAGGACTGCGCGGTGAGTATACCGACTCCGAAGGTGAGCAGCGCACAACGGGGGAGATCAATCGAAGATACTATTTTGACCTTTTCCCGACCTTGTATCTCAACTATCGTTTGTCAGACAAACATCAATTCGGGGTCTCCTACGGACGTCGCATCATGAGGCCGAATTATGGCCAGTTGAATCCGTTCGAGGTAAAACTCGATGCTTATTCGTTTGAAGCGGGGAACCCGGATCTGAAGCCGTCGTATATCGATAATGTCTCGTTCTCATACACTTTGGGGCAGAGTATAATGCTCCGGTTGTCGTACGACCACACGAAAGACATGATCTCGATCATGCCCGTTCAGCAGCAGGGGCGATACGGGATGGTACGCGCTAATTTCGGAGAGAGAGAATCAGTGACGGCCATGGTTAACTACCGGGTGTCGCCAGCGAAGTTCTGGAATATAAACATGGCGGTCATCGGGTTGTACAGCCATAATAAATCGAGAGAGAGTTACGGGGAGATCGACAATGAATCCGTTGCGACACAGGCCCAGATCGCAAACAATTTCAGGATATCGCAAACGCTCTCCGCTGAATTGACCGGTTTATACCAGTCGAAGATACAGGATGCTTATATGGAGTTGGAGCCGATGGGGAATGTTTCACTGGGTGTGCGGAAGACGTTTTTCGACAATAAATTCTCTGTGTCAATCGCCGCCAATGACTTGTTTTATACTTCCAAACAAAACATAGCCTCTGTCAATGGCTTGGAATACAGAATGAATATCCGGCGTGACACGCGCTATGTTAACTTCAGCGTGCGATATAATTTCGGGAGTGGCAATGCCCGCGCAGCTCGTAATCGCACGTCCGGCATAGAAGACGAAAAGCGGCGGGCACAATAACCAGTGCCACATCCCGGATTTTCGCAGGCATCATCCAAGCGCTATTTGACCAAAGAGGATATGAAAACAAAAAAGAGATCGGACATATTGCTTGACAATCTATATCGGCTATTTCTGCAGCAATTGCGGAGACAGAATGAGTTGATCGCCTCCCAA
This sequence comes from Alistipes sp., assembly GCA_031285485.1. Taxonomy (GTDB): domain Bacteria; phylum Bacteroidota; class Bacteroidia; order Bacteroidales; family Rikenellaceae; genus UBA940. Next base: position 154 of record JAITWC010000043.1, on the reverse strand, counting down.
TTCCTTTCTCCACTTTTCGGAGATCAATGCCCTTATTGAATTAGGCATTTGTAAAATAGAGGTAAAGTTCTTATATTTGCATAGTTAACAGTATCGCGATATGGAGCAAAAGTTTAAGAGCCTCAGTATTTTTGAGTTTTCAGAGCGGTTCCCC
>JAITWC010000168.1 GCA_031285485.1 Alistipes sp. | reverse complement strand
ACTCGCAAACAGGTAAAATACACTATACACAGACCGGTCAAACTGTGCGGACATCCGCAAATGTAACAGGTTTCAAAATGTCATCACAGCATTATGCCACAAAATTTGGGGTGGAAACTACCAATGACATAATTGCGTAAATTATTGATTTTAAGCAAATATGTCATATCCGCATTATGCCACAAAACTTTGGGGTGAACTCTCGCAATGATCAAACTTATGGTCAAGCGATTATACTAATGAAAATTCAAACAACATCTAATTATTTTTGCGTTATGGCAGAAGTAAAAGCTTACCCCAAGATCAATCTCGGCCTGCGCGTGATGCGTTACCGGCCCGACGGCTACCACGACATCGCCACGGTGATGATACCCCTCGGCGGGTTTCACGACACGGTGACGGTGAAAGCGCTTCCCGGCAGTGCGGCAATTCCCGCGGGGATGGTAGGCGGCTTTATCGACCCTCTGACTTCCACTCCCCTGCCCTGTCCGGCGCCGAGGCAGGTTTTCCCTGCCGGATCGGTGTTGGAGGTTTCGGGCCCCCTCGCCGGCTCTCTGGCCGACTGCCAGCCCGAAGATAACATCTGCATGCGCGCCCTGCGCCTCGTGCAGTGCGAATACGGCATCGGCGAGGCGGTGATCCGACTCGACAAGACTATCCCCACGGGAGCGGGCCTCGGAGGAGGTTCGGCCGATGCGGCGGCGGTGATGCGCGCGTTGAACGATGAGTTCGTGCTCGAACTGTCAGGCGCTGAACTCGAACGGCTTGCCGCCAGACTCGGCAGCGACGTACCTTTCTTTGTAAGGGGTGGTGCGCAACTTTGCACCGGCCGCGGCGAGATTATGACATCAGTGGAGGTCAGCGTTTCCGACTGGCTGTGGCTCGTGGTAGTGAAGCCTCCCGTGGCGGTCTTAACCGCCGAGGCTTATGCCGGTGTCACCCCCTACGATGGGGGGCCGTCGCTCGTCGAGATTTTGCAGCGGCCTGTCGGCCAATGGCGCGGGAAGTTGGTCAACGACTTAGAGACGAGTATCTTCGCCCGCCACCCGCAGATCGCCGCGATCAAAAACGCACTCTACGACGCCGGGGCCCTGTACGCCTCGATGTCGGGTTCCGGTTCGGCCCTCTACGGCATCTTCGAGCATCGGCCCGAAGGTATCGCGCAAATCCCCGGAGTCTTCACTCATATCGAGCGGTTCAGCGCCTGATCTCGTCGAACAGCCCCGTGCAGGCGTCTTCGAGCAGGTCGAGCACTCGTTCGAATCCCGCCGCGCCCTCGTAGTAGGGGTCGGGAATGTGGTCGGCGCCGGGATGTGAGCGGCAAAACGATGTCATGCGATGGATCTTGGCCGCCGCCTCCAACGAGGGTGCCATACGGTGGACACGCTCGTAATTGGAGTCATCCATGGCGAGTATCATGTCGAAACAGTCGAAATCGCCCACATGGATCAGGCGTGAATGATGTGTTAAGTTGTAGCCCCGCGCCGCCGCCGCACGTCTCATTCGCGCATCAGGCAGTTCACCTGCATGGCCGTCGTAAGTACCAGCTGAATCGCACTCTATACGGTCGTCGAATCCCTCGCGCTCAACTATATGGCGCATCACTCCCTCGGCCGCCGGCGAACGGCAGATGTTGCCCAAACATACGAAAAGCAGTCGCGTTGTCGTCTTCATGTCAGCAAAAGTAAAAAAAAATCGTAAACTTACTGTTTGGAACGGCTGGTACACATTTTGTAAACCTACCCTGTAAACAACTATTCAAAAACTATGAGATCAAGCCACAACAAGTACAGAGGCCCTGAAAATAAACAACTTGACATAGACGAAGAAATCCCCCCCGCCGAAGATTGCACCGAAGACGACGGTGCGGTGACAGACAATTTGTCAGGCCAGACCGACACCGTGTCACCCGCAGATGCGCCAACCGAGCTGACTCCCGAGGAGGAGGTTGCCGTATGGCGAGATAAATTCGTGCGTCTGTCGGCCGAGTTCGACAACTACCGTAAGCGCACCACCCGCGAGAAGATAGAGCTGATCGCCGTCGGTGGCGAGGATGTGGTGCGCTTGATGCTCGACGTGCTCGATGACATGGATCGCGCCCTCGAGGCGATGGTGCGCACCGACGATCTGGCCGCCGTAAGGCAGGGCATAGTACTGATCGACACCAAGTTGAGGGGCGCGCTGAGGAGCCGTGGCCTGGCCGAGATAGAAGCCGTTGACCAACAACTCGACACCGACCTGCACGAGGCTGTGGCACGCATTGAGACCGATGACGCCGAGCGCAAGGGCAAAATCATAGACGTGGTACAAAAGGGCTATAAACTGAACGACAAGATAATCCGCTACGCAAAAGTCGTTGTCGGACAATAATTATGGCAGAAAAACGAGACTATTATGAGGTGCTGGGAGTGGCGAAAAGCGCCGGCACCGACGAGATAAAGAAAGCTTACCGTCAGGCGGCAATAAAGTTCCACCCCGATAAGAATCCGGGCGACGAGTCGGCTGAGGAGAAGTTCAAGGAGGCAGCCGAGGCCTACGACGTGTTGTCGAATCCTGACAAGAAGGCGCGTTACGACCAGTTCGGCCACGCCGGAATGAGCGGTGCGGGCGGATTCGGCGGCCCGGGCGGTACTTACGGCGCGGGCGGATTCACGATGGAAGATATCTTCCGCAACTTCGGCGACATATTCGGTGGCCACTTCGGCGGAGCCTTCACGGGCGGCGGCTATGGCGACTACATGGGCGGAATGGGTAGCTACGGTGGCGGACGGCGGGTGAACCGCGGCTCCGACCTGCGCGTAAAGGTGTTGTTGACGCTGAAAGAGATCGCCCAAGGCACGACCAAAAAGCTGAAAATAAGCAAAATGGTGCCGTGCGACAAGTGCAGCGGAACCGGCGCCAAAGACAAGAACTCGTACAAAACCTGCCCCACGTGCGGCGGCAGCGGGATGGAAACACGTAGCGTAAACACTTTTCTGGGCCGCACACAGACCACCCAGGTGTGCCGCGAATGCGGCGGCGAGGGCAAGGTGATAACTTCTCCGTGCGACAAGTGCCACGGCGAGGGTATTGTGCGCGCCGAGGAGGTTGTCGATATCCGCATTCCGGCCGGTGTGGGTGAGGGTATGCAGCTCACCGTCAGCGGCAAGGGCAACGCCGCGCGCCAAGGTGGGGTGAACGGCGACCTGCTGGTGCTGATAGAGGAGGAGCGCAATCCGCAGTTGCAGCGTGACGGAGTGGACCTGCTCCACACGCTCAACATAACTGTTCCGACGGCGTTGCTGGGCGGTACGGCCGAAGTGCCGACGATCGACGGCAAGGCCAAGATCACGATCGAGGCGGGAACCCAGGCGGGCAAGGTGTTGCGACTCAAGGGAAAGGGCCTGCCCGAGATCAACGGTTATGGCACGGGCGACATTATGGTGGTGATCGACATCGTGGTGCCGACCGAGTTGTCGGCCGACGAACGCAAGACGATTGAGACCCTCGACGGCAAGGGAGCATTTGCCAAAGCCGCCGACGGCAGCGCCACCGGCCC
>JAITWC010000153.1 GCA_031285485.1 Alistipes sp. | reverse complement strand
ACGCCTACAAGAAGAAATGTCTGCTGTGCGGCCTCGACGACGTGGACTACCTCGTCACCCTCGCCCCCGAGATCGAAGATTTCGAGAGGCACGGGATGAAGGCGTAAAGCGAAAAGGGCCCGACGGGCATCGAAGGTGCGAGGCCCACCGAGGGAGGCCCGCGAACGAGCAAAACGGGAAATTTACTCCTTGCCGAAGCTCGGCAAACGCCAAAACGGGAATTTTGCTCCTTGCCGAAGTTCGGCGAACGCCAAAGGGGGAAATTTGCCCCTTGCCGAAACTTCCGGCGGCGGGAAATCGAAATAATCACTATCGCTGATGTTGTCTATGAAACACAAAATTGCAGTTTTGCCCGGAGACGGGATCGGGCCGGAGATCGTCGCGGAGGCGGTCGGGGTTTTGGAGAGTGTGGCGGCGCGGTTCGGCCACGAGTTTGAGTACGCTTACGCGGCGGTGGGCGCGGCGGCGATCGACGAATGCGGCGACCCCTATCCCGCCGGGACCGACCGGGTGTGCCGGGAGTCCGACGCCATCCTGTTCGGCGCGATCGGCGACCCGAAATACGACAACGACCCCACGGCGAAGGTGCGCCCCGAGCAGGGGCTGCTGAGGATGCGCCGCGCGCTGGGCCTCTACGCCAACCTGCGTCCCGTGAAACTCCACGCCCCGCTCACCGACCGTTCGCCGCTGCGCCGCGAGGTGGTCGAGGGGACCGACTTCGTGTGCGTGAGGGAACTCACGGGCGGAATATACTTCGGCGAGAGGGGCCTCAGCGCCGACGGCCTTGCCGCTTTCGACACCTGCACCTACACCCGCGGCGAGGTGGAACGCATAGTGCGCATGGCGCTCGAACTCGCCATGAAACGGAGGCGCAAACTCACTGTGGTCGACAAGGCCAACGTGCTGGAAACCTCGCGCCTGTGGAGAGAGACGGCCCGGGCGCTCGCGGCGGAGTACCCGGCGGTGGAGGTCGACTACATGTTCGTCGACAACGCGGCGATGCAGCTCGTGACGCGCCCGTCGGTGTTCGACGTGGTGGTGACCGAGAACATGTTCGGCGACATCCTCACCGACGAGGCGAGCGTGATCGGCGGCTCGCTCGGCATGCTCCCCTCGGCGAGCGTGGGCGACGGCAACGCCCTTTTCGAGCCGATCCACGGTTCGTATCCCCAGGCCGCCGGACGCAACATCGCCAACCCGATGGCCACGATCCTGTCGGCAGCCATGATGCTCGAACACCTCGGCCTCGACTCCGAAGGGGCCGCCATCCGCGAGGCCGTCGAAAAGGCGCTCGAACAGGGGATCGTCAGTGAAGATTTGGTTAAAAAAGGCGACAAGGCGTACTCCACTTCCGGGATCGGCTCGTATATTTGCAGCCAAATCCAAAACAGTCACGCATGAGCGAAATCATCCGAACCGAAAACGTCGTAAAGCAATTCGGAAGCCACCGCGCGCTCGACGAGGTGTCGATCTCCATTCCGCGCGGATCGGTCTACGGCCTGCTGGGGCCAAACGGAGCGGGCAAGACCACCCTGATACGCATCATCAACCGCATCACCGCCCCCGACAGCGGGCGCGTGATGTTCGACGGCCGGCCCCTGCAAGCGGACGACGTGGCCCGAATAGGCTACCTGCCCGAGGAGCGGGGTCTGTACAAAAAGATGAAGGTGGGCGAACAGGTGCTCTACTTCGCGGGACTGAAGGGGCTGTCGAGGCACGACGCCACGCGCCGCGCCCGCGAATGGTTCACCCGGCTGGGGATCGAGGGGTGGTGGAATAAGAGAGTGGAGGAACTGAGCAAGGGGATGGCCCAGAAGGTGCAGTTCGTCACCACGGTGATGCACCGCCCCGAGCTGCTGATCTTCGACGAACCGTTCAGCGGTTTCGACCCGCTCAACGCCGAGATACTCAAGAACGAGATGCTGAGGCTGAGGAACGATGGAGCCACGATAATCTTCTCGACCCACAACATGGCCTCCGTCGAGGAGGTGTGCAGCCACATCACGCTCATCAACCGGGGGCGCGCCGTGGTGGGCGGCACTCTCGAAGAGGTGCGCGCGCAGTTCGGCAGCGTGGAGGAGCGCGTGGTGGTGCGCCAAAGCATGTCGATGAACGAAATATTCATTAAAGCGGTGAGCGAATCATGAGGCCGGAACGCCGCCGGCGGATTTAGCTGCGCAAAACGAGTGAGATTATGAGCAAGATAGGTTTGGTAATCCGGAGGGAGTACTACGAGCGGGTGCGCAAGCGCAGCTTCCTCGTCACCACCCTGCTCACCCCGCTGCTGATGGTGGCGTTGATCGTGGGCGTGGGATGGATGTCGACCAAAGGGTCGAGCGAGGCGAAGATAATCGAGGTGGTGGACGCCAGCGGACTGGTGGCCGACCGTCTTGAAAGCGTCGGAACCATCACCTACCGCCCGTCGACGAGATCGCTCGACGAGATCCGCGCCGATCATGGCGGCACGTGGGGCGCGCTGGTTATCGGGGCCGACATACTCACCCGTTCCGACGACGTGCAGCTCTACACCTGGTCGTCGTCGACGCTCGAAACCGAGATGGCGATAGCGCGCGCGATATCCGACATTCTCGAAAACGAGAAACTAAAGACCTACGACATCGAAAACCTCGACCGGATCCTGGCCGACGTGCGCACCAGCGTCACGCTGAAAGCCTTCAAGGTGGACGGGGAGAGCGGCGAGGAGAAGGAGTCGTCGAGCGCGCTGTCGATGATACTCGCCTACGCCTTCGGTTTCATCATGTACATGTTCGTGCTGCTGTACGGCGTGCAGGTGATGCAGGGGGTGATCGAGGAGAAGAACAGCAAGGTGCTCGAAGTGGTGGTGTCGAGCGTGCGTCCGTTCGAGCTGATGATGGGCAAGATCGTGGGCATAGCGTGTGTGGCGGTGACGCAGTTCGCGATCTGGGTTGCGGTGCTGGCCGTGGGCGGGATGGTCGCGGTGAACGCTTTCGTGCCGGCCGACCTTATGTCTGCCGCTCAGGGTATGGCGGGCACCGGAGTCGCCGGAATGACCCCGGAGATGATGGCCGCCGCGGGCGGGAACTTCGACCCCGACAGGGTGGTGGCGCTGGGCAGTCTGATGGACGCGGGCTATCTTGGCAGGATGCTGGCGGTGTTCGTCGTCTACTTCGCGGGCGGATACCTGCTCTACGCGGCGGCGTTCGCGGCGGTGGGCAGCGCGGTCGACAACGTTCAGGACTCGCAGCAGTTCCAGATGCCCGTCACGCTGCCCATAATCTTCGGTATGATAGGCATGATCAGCGCGATGAACGATCCGAACGGGGCGCTGGCATTCTGGCTCAGCATCATTCCCTTCACCTCGCCGATGGTGATGGTGGCGCGCATACCTTACGGGGTGCCGGGCTGGGAACTCGCGCTGTCGGTCGCGCTGCTGGTGGCCGCGTTCGTGGTGATGGTGTGGCTGGCGGGCAAGATCTACCGAGTGGGAATATTCATGTACGGCAAGAAGCCGGGCTTCCGCGAGCTGGCCAAATGGATAACATACAGGTAAGGATTACTTATGAAAAAGACGGTATTGGTTACGGGCGGGGCGGGCTATATCGGTTCGCACACGGCGGTCGAACTCGTCGGGGCCGGCTACGGCGTGGTGATCGCCGACAACCTGTCGAACTCCGACGCCGGAGCCGTCGAGGGGGTGCGGCGCATAACGGGCGTCGAGGTGCCTTTCGAGCGGATCGACTGTAACGACGGGGCGGCGATGAACGCTCTTTTCACGCGCCACGCGGTCGACGCCGTGATCCACTTCGCGGCTTTCAAGGCGGTGGGCGAGTCGGTGGCCGAGCCTTTGAAGTATTACTCCAACAATGTGGGGTCGTTCGTCACGCTGTTGGGGTCGATGCGCACGGCGGGTGTGGAGAACGTTGTTTTCTCGTCGTCGGCCACGGTCTACGGCCAGCCCGGGACGCTGCCCGCCACCGAGCGGACGCCGCGCCAGCCCGCCACCTCGCCCTACGGCGCCACCAAACAGATTTGCGAGGATATTCTGCGCGACGCCGTTTCAGCCTGCAATGGGCTGCACGGCATCGCGCTGAGATACTTCAACCCCATCGGCGCCCATCCGTCGGCGCTGATCGGCGAACTTCCGCGGGGCGTTCCGGCCAATCTCGTGCCCTTCATCACCCAGACGGCGGCGGGGATCCGGGGCGAGCTGTCGATCTTCGGCGACGACTACCCCACGCCCGACGGCACGGCCCTTCGCGACTACATCGACGTGGTGGACCTCGCCCGCGCCCACGTCGTGGCGGTGGAGAGGATGCTCTACGGCGCGCAGAGAGAGCCTTACGAGGTGTTCAACATCGGCACGGGTCGCCCCGTGTCGGTGATGGAACTCGTGAAGGGATTCGAGCGGGCCAACGGCGTGAAGGTACCCTGCCGCGTGGTGGGCCGACGGCCGGGCGACGTTGAGGCCGTGTGGGCCGACACCACCCTCGCCGCCACCATCCTCGGCTGGCGCTCCGACCGCCCCCTGGACGAAACCCTCCGCACCGCCTGGGCGTGGCAGCTGTCGCTGAAAGATTGAGACCGACGCTTTATTGTATATAATAATTGAAAAGTTTACCAGAGAGTAGTTAAAAAGTCTACCGGCGAGTAGTTATGCGAGAGGCATTGCAAACATAGTTATTTTGTTTGGTAATTTAGCATTTTTTGCGTT
>JAITWC010000067.1 GCA_031285485.1 Alistipes sp. | reverse complement strand
TTCGCAAAACATGTTGTTTCTCGAAGAAGCTGATCAACCATTTCAGGGCCTTCGAGCTAACATTCTTCTACATCAACTTCGGACACCTCTAAACTCAGCATACTTTGGGGAACACAACCCATTTTTCAAACCTGAAACTGTGCTTGTTCCTTCTTGACCATTAGCAAGTCTATGTTTATATGTACACGTGCTAGTTGCTTCGACGCAAGGAATCTCAACGGTTTCATTTTGGGTCAAAACTTCGATGTTTACGGACAGAAGATCAGATTCTGAGGTTGCTACATTAATGGAGGTAATGGTCGCGGTAATCGCGTTAGCCATGATGGCGAGTGCTGTCAAGCCCATAAAAATTCTTTTTTTCATACAAGTTTTTTTGAAAAGGTTGCATTAGAATTGTTTTTTCTTCGCAAAAGCCGGCGAGGAACGGCATCGCTTTAGTTCCGCCGAGGGCAACGGAAACAGCGAAGAACATATCTACACATGTGTAAATCAAGGTTTCTTCATAGGCGAGAGGGGGATTAATTTTGTTTTCAACGACTAAGTTAGAAACTTATTTTCAAACTTCCAAATATTATGTGGCGTTCAGGTGCAAAACATCTCAAAATCCGGCCTCTTTTTCGAGTGCCTCCCGCATCTCCCTCTGCATGTCATTCGTTTGTCGAGCCGGTTGCGCACCGCGCTGTCGTCGTATTTCCTGCACCCGGCCATCGCCGCCGCCGCGCACACGGGCGCGAATGTCATCGGTTTTTTCATCTCCGTTCTATTGGTCGTTCATTCTTTCACTTCCTCGCGTGCTTTTTCGGCGGCGGCGATGCCCTCGCGGATGGCGATGTTGTTGTTGGCGCGCTCGATCACGGCGTTCAGTTCGGCGATGAACGCGGCCCACGGAGCGTCCGCCGCGCCGCCCTCCACGATCTGCAAGGCGTCCACACGCTCCGCCAAAACCCGGTACGCGCCGTCGATCCTGCCCCGCACCTCGCGCAGAACCAACGACGAACGCCCCGCCGTCTCGTCGTAGCGCTCCATCACGGCCGCCTTGAGAGCCTCGTTGAGCCGGTCGAGCTCCCCGATCCAGCCGTTCAGCCCCAGCGCCTCGCAGTCGGCGGCGTACTTCACGGTGATGTCTTTGAGCAGGTTGGCGATCATGGCCGACTCTTCGTCGTGGGTCATCGCGGTGACGTTGCCGTAGGTGTCGAACACGATTTGCAGACGCCCGGCGGCGGCGCGGATGTCGGCCTTGAAGTGGTTCGAGGCCGAGCGCACGGCGTCGACCATGCCGCGGTAGATGCTGTCGCGGTCGGTGTCGAGTTGGTTGATGCGTGCGGTGTGCTCGCTTTTGGTTATCTTTTTGAGCGCCTCGTCGAGGTCGGCGTAGAGGGCGGTGTAGGGCTCCCACAGCGCCTCGATCTTCAGTTTGACGGGCGTGGCGGCCTTGACCATGCCGCTGAAAACGGTGTGGAACTCGAAGTGTTCGCCGTTGTGGAGGCGGCTCATGTGCAGTTTTTCGATTTTCATGGACTTTTTGAATTATGAATTATGAGTTGTTGCGCCCGGGAGCGCAAGTGCATTTTTGGCCTCGGAAGCGGTTGCGCTCGGGAGCGCAAGTACATTTTTGGTCTCGGACATGGTTGCGCTCGCGGCGGGGGCGTATGTGGCGGCGGGAATCACGGCGCAAATGTAGGAATTCCCCGCGAATAAACAAACGCCGCCCCGCAAACAAACCGATTCATAACTCACGACTCACAACTCCCGTTCAGCAAGGCACGCCACCGCTCCAGTATCGCGCCGGGCGAAAACAACCGGCTGCGCTCCAGCGCGGCGGCGCCCATGCGCGCGCGCATTTCGCCGTCGGCGGCAATTTCGTCCATCGCCGCGGCGAGGGCGGCCACGTCGCCGGGCGGAACGAGCAGGCCGGTCGATGCGTCTTCAATGATCTCGCGCGGGCCGGTTTCGCAGTCGAAGCTCACGGCGGGCAGACCCATCGCCGCGGCCTCGATCAGCACGAGCGGCAGCCCCTCGAAGCGCGACGAAAGCACGAAGCACGACGCCGAGCGGAACATCGCCTCCACCTCGTGTGTGGCGGGCAGCATCTCCACGCTATCGGCCACGCCGAGCCTGTCGATCTGCGCCCTGAGCTCACCCTCCGACCAGCCGCCACCGACAATTCGCAGTGCCCAACCCTCGCGGCGGCACCTCGTCGAAGCCCACGCGTCGAGCAGCATGTCGTATCCCTTTTCAGGAGAAAATCGCCCGAGGGCAAGGAAGCGCTTTTCGGTGAGCGGCGACGGTTCGCCCGCCTCTATCGTGACGGGATTGTGGATGCGCACCACCCGGCGCGCCCCGAACCGCCGCTCGAAGGCGGCTTTATCCGTGTCGGTCAGCACCACCACGCGGTGCGCCAGACGCGAGGCCACCCGGCGTGCGAGGGGATAGGTGCACCTGCCCCAGTTGGCATTGGCGTTACAGTGCTCCCATGATATAACGCGCGTGCCGAGCCCCGCGGCGGCGGGTATGCTGAAAAGCGACATGAGCGTGTCCACGTCTATCACATAGTCGTATCGTCCCCGCCGCAACGTCTTCCTCAGACGATGGATGTAGCCCGCGTAATGGCTGAACATTTGACCCCATCTTTTGTGTGGTACCAGATACGTGACCCCGATGCCCGGGTCGAGCTCATAGAACGGTTCGCCCCCGTATATGCAAATCATATCGACCTCCGCACCGCTGCGCACAAGGCCATTGGCGATGACGGTAGCCATGCGGTGCGACCCCCCGGAGTCATGAAGCGAAGCTATAAAAAAAGCTATTTTCATTCGACAATTGGTTTATTAGTTTCACCACCCAGCAAGGCACGCCACCGCTCCAGTATCGCGCCGGGTGAAAACAACCGGCTGCGCTCCAGCGCGGCGGCGCCCATGCGCGCGCGCATTTCGCCGTCGGCGGCCATTTCGTCCATCGCCGCGGCGAGGGCCCCCACGTCGCCGGGCGGAACGAGCAGGCCGGTCGATGCGTCTTCAATGATCTCGCGCGGGCCCGTTTCGCAGTCGAAACTCACGGCGGGCAGACCCATCGCCGCGGCCTCGATCAGCACGAGCGGCAGCCCCTCGAAGCGCGACGAAAGCACGAAGCACGACGCCGAGCGGAACATCGCCTCCACCTCGTGGGTGGCGGGCAGCATCTCCACGCTGTCGGCCACGCCGAGCCTGTCTATCTGCGCCCCGAGCCTCTCCTCCCATCTTCCCGAACCGACGATCCGCAGTGTCCACCCCTCGCGGCGGCACCTCGTCGAAGCCCACGCGTCGAGCAGCATGTCGTATCCCTTTTGCGGGTGGAGGCGGCCCACGGCCACAAACCGTTTCTCCGCGAGGGGCGACGGTTCGGAGGAGTTCACGGTAACCGGGTTCGGGATGCACACCGCGTTCCGCGCACCGAACCGCCGCCCGTAGAGGGCCTTGTCGGCCTGGGTCAGCACCACCACCCGGTGCGCCAGCCGCGAGGCCATCCGGCGTGCGAGGGGATAGGAGAACTTTCCCCAGTTGACGTTGGCGTTGAAGTGTTCCCAACTCACCACCCGCGTTTTGAGCCCCGCCGCGGCGGGCAGGCTGAGCAGCGACAGCACCGTGTCCACGTCTATCACGTAGTCGTAGCCTTCGCGCTTCAAGATGCGGCGCAGCTTGAGGACGTAGCCGCCGAAGTGCCTCATCACCCTGCTCCACTCCTTGTGCGGCACGATGGAGAAGTGCCTTATCCGCCCGTCGAGCTCGAAGAAGGGCGTGCAGCCGTGGATGGTGATCACGTCCACCTCCGTTCCGGCGCTCCGCACGAGACCGTTGGCGATCACGGTGGCCATCCGCTCCGTTCCGGCGGAGCTTTGCAGCGATTTTATGAGGAATGCTATTTTCATTCTACGTTTTGTTCGGGTCGCGGTGCCGCCGCGCTCAGGTGAGCCACTTGACGTAGAGGAGCGACAGCCAGCCCCACGCCGTGGGCACTCCGGGGATGCGGAAACCGTGGCGCCGCGCGAAACGGTGGCGCAGCTCGCGGGCGTGGCGCAGGTCGCGGTGGCGGCGGCGGCGGTGCTCGCGCGTACGGATGGTCATCGAGGAGCCCTCGTGCAGCATGTAGGTGTAGACCGCGCCGGGGGTCATCACGACGCGGTTGGCGAAGTAAATGGCCTGCAACGAGAAGGGCATGTCCTCCACCAGCCGCCCCGGTTCGAACGTCAGCGCGCGCTCGCGCAGGAACGACGCGCGGAACAGGTAGCGCCACACGTAGCCCCAGCGCCCCACATTGGTGCCGCGCATCTTTTCGTCCGTCGTCTCCAGCACCCTGCGCTCCGCCACGGGGGTGTTGCGCGCGGGTTTGGGTTCGTTCACCACCTCGCAGCACGCCGCGTCGGAGCCGGTCCCGGCGGCCGCCGCGGCCAGCAGCTCGTAGAAGCGGTCGTTGATGAGGTCGTCCGCGTCCATGAAGTGGATGTAGTCGCCCGTGGCCGCCGCCATGCCCACGTTGCGCGCAACCGACTGCCCCCGATTTTGCTGGCTTATCAGCTTCACCCCCGCGTACCCCGCCGCGATCCCGGCCGTGCGGTCGGTGGAGCCGTCGTCGACCACTATCAGCTCCAGGTCGCGGTGCGTCTGGCGCGCCATGCAGTCGAGGCACGCCGCGATGTATTTCTCGCCGTTGCAGACAGGTATCACCACCGAGATCTTCATGCGCGCCTAAGGTTTTTCGAAGCCCGACGGCTCGGGCAGTATCGCGCGGAACGACCCTTCGAGCGAGGCCATCACCCGCGCGTAGTTGCGTATATGCACGTTGTCGTTGAGGCACACCAACCGGTATGTCTGCTCCCGCACGGCGCGGATGGCCGCGGCGGGCTTCACCACGAGCGGGAACATGCGTGTGTCGGTGTATGTGTTGTAGGGCTCGAAGTTGCCCTCGCAGATCTGCCACGCGCGGAACAGTTCGTGCGTCAGGTCGCCCGTCGAGCGGAAACGGTGGGCCGACGCCTCGCGCAGTTCGTCGCCGCAGGCCGCCCACACCCGCTCGTAGGTGGAGCGCAGATAGGGCTGGGCGTTGTGTGGGGTGCGCAGCGTCGCGAACCGCGGGTACCATCGCAGCAGATGGTTCCACCGCGCCTTGCCGCCGTATGACGGGTCGAACCACTTGTCGCGGTCGCGCCGCGTCACCTCGCGCTTGTCGAAGTGGCGGTTGATGAGGGCGATGTTGTTTTTGAGCATCCGCGCCCACTGCGAGCCGCCCGAGTTGAAACGGAACGCGGCGATGTCGCACGGCAGCCCGCCGCGGAAGAACCTCTCCGGCGGTGTGTCGCACGTGAGGAAAAAGTCGTCGTTGAAGTACACGAACCGCTCCGACAGGCCGGGAATGCGGTGCAGCCAGCTCTCGATCACGCCCGAGTTGAAACTCGGCAGGTAGTCGGCGGGGATGAAGTCGGTGTGGCTCACGAGGTGAAGCTTCGGGTTCGTCCCGTCGAGCCAGGCGGGTGTCTGGCCGCACGTCACGAAATGAACCCTGCGCACCCACGGGGCGAACCGCTCCACACCGCGGAACCAGTACTTCAGGAATCCGTAGTCGCGGAACCGCGCCTCCGACGTCTCGTTGCGCGAATTATCCGTCGACGCGAGGCCCGACCACCCGGCAAAGGATGCCCTCCACGCCGGATCGTCCATGTCGACCCACAGCACCACAAAATCTATCCCCATTCCACCGTCCATGATTACGAGGGCAAAGATATTATAAATTCTTTCGTATCTTCGCGGCGTGGAAACTATTTTTCAGGCCGACTGGCTGATCGAACTCGGCTACTGGGGGCTGCTGCTGGGGACTTTCGTCGCGGGGACGATCGTGTCGCTCTCCTCCGACCTGCTGCTGATGACGATACTGATCGCCGGGGGCGACCCGTGGATCTGCCTCGCCGCCGCCACCGCGGGCAACGGCACCGGGGCGATGACCTCATACGTGCTGGGATGGTTCGCGCGGTGGGAGTGGATCGAACGGTGGTTCCGCGTGAAGGAGGAGACCCTCGAACGGCAGAAGGCCATGATACGGAAGTGGGGCGTGTGGTGCGCGCTGCTGTCGTGGCTGCCCGTGGTGGGGCAGATATTCATGATCGGGTTGGGATTCTACAAGGTGCGGCCCGCCGTCACCACGCTTCTGACCTATGTGGGCTGCCTGTGCCGCTTTCTGGTGTGGGTGTTGCTCTACATCCACTTCGGCGACGGGTTCGTGGAGTGGCTCAAGGGGTGGGTCGGCTAAAGGATCGCACCCATCCGTTCGATCAGTTCATCCCCGAGCGCGCGTTTGTCGACGATGTGGCGTTTGACCGCCTCGACGAACGAGTTGGTCTCGAATTCGCCGCGCACCTCCTCGAAGTCGAGCCGTTTGTCGCCCTCCGTGCCGTCGATGCCGAAGCCCGTCATGGCCGACAGTGAGAACTCCTTGCGCGCGTCGTCGTACAGCATCTCGTCGAGGCCGATCACCGCCTCTTGCCAGCCTTTCACCGCCTCTATTATTTCTGCCGCCGTGATCTTGCCGAGCCGCACGCCGTAGACCGATTCCCACACGTCGTAGACCCATGTCCACTCCATGTCGTAGTAGCGGCTGTGCATGTCGCGGAAAAATTCTTCTATCGGGCCGAGGGTCGTGATACCGCCGCTTTCGATGGCCGTGAAAAGTTCCTCCAACGCATCCTTCGGGATGAACAGGCCCGACAGGTCGATCCATTCGCCTCGGCCCGCGGGTTCGGTCGGGCGGAGACGTTCCCTGACCTGCCCGATGGAGGCGAAACGGGTGCCTTCGAGTCGCTTGATGATGGAGTTGCCCATGAACTTGCGGATGGCGATGTCGTAGTAGCCCAACGCGCGCCGCAGCGAGTCTCCCTTGATGCGGGTGTTCTGGTAGTAGTAGACGCTCGAAGTCTCGCCCGACACCGCCTGAAGATTGTGCAGAATGCCGCGTGCGCGCATCATCTTGCCCACCGTGAATGGGCTCAGCAGGTTGTAGTTGATCATGTCGAGCCGGTGGGGATCGACCCGGCGGTCGCGGCGGGGCCACTTCTGGGCGTCGCGGATCGTGCCGACGCTGCGCAGGTTGACGCCTGGTACGAGCCACGTCTCGTTGTTCTGCTCGATCAGGTATGAGAACGGCATGTCGCTCGTGTCGCTGTGCTGATCGTGGCGCCCCATCACCAGCGAGAAGGCTCCCACTCGGGCGGGCCACAGCACGAACGAGTCGCTGGTGGTCTTCGAGCCGCGTTCCACCACGCCCTGATGGATGGGGCCAAGCTTGTACATGTGGTTCGACTGGTTCGACCCGGATCCGGCGTTCAGGAACGAGAACATGCCCGCGATCAGCAGGCTGCTCTTGTGCTGTGACACGGTGAACGGCCCGGCGAAGATGGCGCAGGCCTCGCCGCATGCGAAATCGCAGTTGGAGAACATCAGCGAGTCGTGGGCGAAGAATCCACCCGAAACGCGGCACGACTGGCCCACGAAACAGTGCTTGAGAGTGGCGCCGTCGGATATCTCGGCGCCCGACGAGACTATGAAGTCGTGGGCGATGACGTTGTCGCCTATGTAGACCGGGGCCGAGGGGTTGCTGTTGATGGAACCGTTATCGAGCCTTGCGGCGTTGTCTATGATCGTCCCCTCGCCGATGCGCACGTTGCGGATCGTGCCGGTGTCGACTATCCTCACTCCGGGGCCGATCGTTCCGCGGTCGGAGGCGATGCCGTCGGCGTAACGGGCGATCATGTTCTGAAGGTGCGCTATGAGTCCGGGCCGATGGCGGTACATGGCTATTACGTAGGCCAGCGACGCCGAAAGGTTGTCGACCAGCGGAACCTCGCGGCCCCCTGTCTCGTTCAGCACCGACACCGGGGCGTTGTTGCCGAAGGTGGAGAGGCCGTCGCAAAATATGCGGTCGACGTTGGCTATCTGGCATCCGGAGCCGATGTCGTAGCCAGCGATGTAATTGCCCACGCCGCTGATCAATACTCCGTCGCCGATGGTGCAGTTGTGTATCCAGGCGTCGCTGATGCCGCTGTGGGCCGTGGCCCCGCCGGGAAAGGTAAACTCGCCCGTGAAGCTGCCAAGCACCACGTCGCCCGTGAAACGGGTGCGTTCGACCCACCGGGGATCGAAGTCGGGGGAGACACTGATTCGTTGCCAATCGGGTGAAGTGCAGCCGTTTGACTGCAAGGCGGCTATTTCGGCCGCGGTCAGAGGTCTGGTCTTCATAATCATAGTGCCGTACAAAGGTAATGCAGAATTTATAATCTTTTAACGCAAACAAATTTTTAAACTATTTTAATTTTCCATAGCTTTGCCGGATGAAAAAATCACTACACAGCAGACTGTCGACCGTTGGCCGCAAAATGGCCGGCGCAAGAGCCCTTTGGAGGGCCAACGGAATGAAGGACGAGCATTTCGGTCGCCCTATCGTGGCTGTCGTCAACTCGTTCACCCAGTTCGTGCCAGGGCATGTGCACCTGCATGAGATCGGACAGCAGGTCAAGCGGTGGATCGAGGAGCAGGGATGTTTCGCTGCCGAATTCAATACAATAGCTATCGACGACGGCATTGCCATGGGCCACCCGGGGATGCTCTATTCGCTTCCCTCGCGCGAGGTTATCGCCGACAGTGCGGAGTATATGTGCGAGGCGCACACGGTGGACGCCATGATCTGCATATCGAACTGCGACAAAGTGACTCCGGGGATGTTGATGGCTGCGATGCGGTTGAACATTCCGTGTGTGTTTGTGTCCGGCGGGCCGATGGAGGCCGGGCGTGTGGGCGACCGCGATTACGACCTGATCGACGTGATGGTCAAGGGGGCCGACGCGGGGGTTTCAGACGAAGAACTCGCGAAGATCGAGGCGGGGGCTTGCCCGACTTGCGGATCGTGCAGCGGAATGTTTACCGCCAACTCGATGAACTGCCTCACCGAGGCGTTGGGCCTTGCGTTGCCGGGCAACGGCACTGTGCTGGCGTCGCATGCTCAGCGGACGGAGCTTTTTAAGCGGGCGGCCGAGTTGGTTGTTCGCAATGCCGAACGCTACTATTTTGAGGGCGACGAGAGTGTGTTGCCCAGATCGATCGCCACGAAGAAAGCTTTTATGAATGCCATGTCGCTCGATATTGCGATGGGCGGGTCGTCGAACACCGTGCTGCACCTGCTGGCCGTGGCGCACGAGGCGGGGGTGGACTTTACTATGAAAGATATTGACGCGCTGTCGCGGCGTATTCCGGTGCTGTGTAAGGTAGCACCGAACTACCATTATCATATTCAGGAGGTGAATCGCGCCGGGGGTATCATGGGTATCATGGGCGAATTGACACGTGCAGGCCTGGTGGATGTTACGGCGGGACGGGTCGACGCCGCAACGCTCGGCGAGACGATAGCGCGGTGGGACATCAGCGGCGGAACGGCAGACGAAGAGGCGAAGAAGATGTATCTTTCTGCTCCGGCGGGACGGTTCAACCTCACACTGTCGTCACAGGAGTCGTACTATCCGGGGCTTGATCTCGATCGCGAGGGCGGGTGCATCCGGTCGGTGGAGAACGCCTATTCGAAAGATGGCGGGCTGGCTGTGTTGTTCGGTAATATTGCAGGCAAGGGGTGTATCGTTAAGACTGCCGGGGTCGATGCGTCGATACTTAAGTTTATCGGCACGGCTCGCGTGTTCGATTGTCAGGAAGACGCCGCCGAGGGGATCCTCGGGGGCCGGATCAAGGCGGGCGACGTGGTGGTGATCCGCTACGAAGGGCCGCGCGGTGGGCCGGGTATGCAGGAGATGCTCTACCCCACCTCTTACCTCAAGAGCATGCACATAGATAAGGAGTGCGCGCTGCTGACCGACGGGCGTTTTTCGGGCGGAACCAGTGGGCTGTCGATCGGTCACGTGTCGCCCGAGGCGGCGGCGGGCGGTGCGATAGGTCTACTGAGAGACGGTGACCGCATAGAGATTGATATCCCGAACCGCTCGCTAAACGTCGCTCTGAGCGATGCGGAACTCGATGCGAGACGTGAGGGTGAAAACTTCAAGCCGAAAAGAGACCGGACGGTCAGTAAGGCGCTACGGGCTTACGCCTCGATGGTGGCGAGCGCGGACAAAGGCGGGGTGAGATTAATAGATTAGGATCATGGAACAAAAAAAGATATCGGGGGCGGAAGCGCTGCTGTTTTCTCTCAACGCCGAGGGGGTTGACACCCTTTTCGGCTATCCGGGGGGGACAATCATTCCCCTTTACGACGCACTGTATGTTCATGCCGACAGGATGAGGCACATTTTGACCCGGCATGAGCAGGGGGCGATCCACGCCGCGCAGGGTTTTGCACGGGCGAGCGGCCGGACAGGGGTGTGCATTGCCACCAGCGGGCCGGGTGCAACCAACCTGCTGACGGGCATTGCCGACGCGATGATCGACTCGACGCCTGTGGTGTGCATCACCGCGCAGGTACCGGTAAACGCTCTCGGAACCGACTTCTTTCAGGAGGCCGACATTATCTCTATGACGTCGCCAGTCACCAAATGGAATTATCAGGTGACGAGTGCCGCCGAGATCGCTCCCGCGATTTCACGCGCGTTCTTCCTCGCCGGAACAGGGCGTCCGGGGCCGGTGGTGATCGACATCACCAAGAACGCACTTGTGGAAATGCTCGACGGGTTCGAATATGAGAAGTGCAAAGAACTGAGGTGCTACAACGACCACCCTGTGATTGACACCGACGCGTTGGAACGCGCCGTGGAACTGCTCAACGGGGCCGAACGGCCGCTTATCATCTTCGGGCAGGGGATAAAACTTTCGGGCGCCGAGAAACAGTTGCGCGAGCTGTCGGAGAGGGGTAATATTCCGATGGCGTCGACCGTACTGGGACTGAGTGCCGTGCCGAGCGAACACCCCAACTTCGTGGGGATGGTGGGGATGCACGGCAACGTGGCGCCCAATCGCATGACGCAACAGGCCGACGTGATCCTCGCCGTGGGGATGAGATTCAGTGACCGCGTGACTGGCAAGATCGGCGAGTACGCAAAGCAGGCACGACTGATACATGTGGATATCGACGCCTCGGAACTTGGGCGTATCATCACGCCCGAGATTGCGATTCTGGGCGACGCTGCCGAGGCTTTGGCGGCCATGAAACGCACCATAGAGGCGAGAGACCGGTCGGCATGGTTCGGTGTAGCAGCCGAGCAGTTCGCCTTAGAACAGCGGGAGGTGATATCGAAAGACCTGCGTCCGACCAAAGAGCGCGTCACGATGGGTGAGGTGATAGACGGAGTGGCACGGGCAACGGGCGGCGACGCGATAATCGTGACCGATGTGGGCCAGCACCAGATGGAGGCGGCGCGCTACTCGCGTTTCGCGCGCACACGGTCGCTCATCACCAGCGGCGGGCTCGGAACGATGGGTTACGGTCTGCCCGCGGCTATCGGTGCCAAGATCGCAATGCCCAACCGGCAGGTGGTGCTGTTCTGTGGCGATGGGGGCCTTCAGATGACGATCCAGGAGTTGGGCACGGTGCTGGAGTGGAAAGTGGGAGTGAAGATAGTTCTGCTCAACAACTCGTTTTTGGGCATGGTGCGCCAGTGGCAACAATTGTTCTTCGAGCGGAGATATTCGTCGACGCCGATGACCAATCCCGACTTCCAGAAGATCGCCGACGCTTACGAAATACATCATCGGCTGGTCGAAAAACGCGAAGATCTTGCCGCCGCCATCGGCGAGATGCTCGCCACTCCGGGGGCTTACTTCGTTGAGGTGAAGGTGGACGAGGAGGATTGCGTGTTCCCTATGATCCCGGGTGGGGCGGCGCTGAGCGATATTATGTTTAACGAAAGCCTGTAACGAAGATACGATTATGGAAAACAGGGAATATATCATATCGGCATTTACCGAGAACCATCCGGGGATTCTGTTCCGCGTGGCGTCGGTGTTCCTGCGCCGCAAGATCAATATCGAGAGTTTCAAGGTGAGTGACTCGCCCGTCAGGGGGATCAGCTTGTTTACCATCGTGGCGGTAGTAGACGAGGCGATGGCAAGGGTGCTCGTGCAGCAGATCAACCGCATCGTGGGAGTGCTCAAATCGAGCTACTACACCGCCGACGGGTTGCTGTCGCAGGAGGTGGCGCTGTTCAAGGTACGCAAGGCGATCCTTCGCGGCGACACCTTCGAGCAGATCTCGCGCAAACATCCGCTGAGGCTGTTGCAAATGAACGGGGAATATCTCGTTCTTCGCAAAAGCGGCTACAAGGAGGAGATCGACGCGCTGCGCGATGAATTGAAGGAACGCGGGCTGCTGATGGAACTGTCGCGCTCGGGGTCGATAATCCTGCACCGCGAGACGGTGGAGAAGTCGATGGACGGAATACTGTAACGGATCGAAGAAGACAATATAACTCAATAATAAACTTTTTAGAACAGAAAAATGGCAAAGATGAATTTTGGCGGCGTCGAGGAAAACGTCCTGCTCCGCGAAGAGTTTCCCGTGAGCAAAGCGCTCGAAACTCTGAAGAACGAAACTATCGCCGTCATCGGTTACGGCGTTCAGGGCCCCGCCCAGTCGCAGAACCTGCGCGATAACGGTTTCAACGTTATCGTGGGTCAGGAACCGAGGTTTAAAGCCGAGTGGGACAAGGCCGTGGCCGACGGTTGGGTGTCGGGCGAAACACTCTTCCCCGTGGCCGAGGCAGCGCAGAAGGGATCGATGATCCTGTTTCTCGTGTCGGACGCCGCGCAGATCGCACTGTGGCCCACCATCAGGGAACAACTCGCTCCGGGCAAGGCTCTCTACTTCTCGCACGGATTCGGCATCACCTACCACGACCGTACGGGTATCGTGCCGCCGAAGGATGTGGACGTTATTTTGGTCGCTCCCAAGGGATCGGGCACTTCGCTGAGGCGCCTATTCCTCGAAAAACGCGGGCTCAATTCGAGCTACGCCATCTATCAGGATGCGACCGGCAAGGCTTACGACCGCGTGGTTTCGCTCGGTATCGGTATCGGGAGCGGCTACATGTTCGAAACCGACTTCAAGAGGGAGGTTTACAGCGACCTTACCGGTGAACGCGGCACGTTGATGGGAGCCATTCAGGGTATCTTTGCCGCACAGTATGACGTATTGCGCGAAAAGGGTCACAGCCCCTCCGAGGCATTCAACGAAACGATCGAGGAACTGACCCAGAGCCTGATGCCCCTCGTGGCCGAGAATGGTATGGACTGGATGTATGCCAACTGCTCGACCACCGCTCAGCGCGGGGCTCTCGACTGGTGGAAGCCTTTCCGCGACGCAACGCTGCCCGTTTTCCGCGAACTGTATGACAAGGTGGCCGCCGGCGAGGAGGCTCAGCGCTCGATCGACTCGAACAGCCAGCCCGACTATCGCGAAAAACTCAACGCCGAGCTCAAAGAGATGCGCGAAAGTGAAATGTGGCGCACCGGCGAGGCCGTTCGCTCGCTCCGCCCGGAACGCAAGAAGTAGACGCGACTTTAAGTGTTATGAAAACCCCTGATCCGCAAGTGATCGGGGTTTTTTGTTATTCGGGTTGCGGGACGAGGGTCTTTTGGGCGCTTGCCTTTTTAAGGCAAGGGGCTATTTCGCCTTATTGGTCGTTTACCTCCGTCGGCTTATCCGCCCCGCCTCGACAGCGGCGACTTGCGGGCCTCCGTCGATGAGCCTCGCACCTTTTTTGAGGCATCGGAGCATTGGGCACATCCCCGGTGAAAGAAAAATTGCGGGTGGAGATTGCAAACTGTCGGCACACACGAACCACGTTACCCACTCCACCTACTCCTTGTACCATTAAAAACCAAATGAAAACAGAGTCACTACTGTGGCCGCCCCGTTCTGTTCAGAGATTCGCCTTCTCTATATCTTTGAGATAGCCAGCAGATAATTTACTGACGGCAAGTTAGATAAAAGACCTTCGCGTGAGAACGGGCAACGGATAAGTAAGGCGTAAAGTGCTCAGATACACTTCGTTTTTCACGCTTT
>JAITWC010000108.1 GCA_031285485.1 Alistipes sp. | reverse complement strand
TCTGAGTTGTTCTCTCGAAGGATTCGGGTGTCGACGTATAGGGGCGTTCAATGATTATTTCACTGGTATTGGTCTCCGGATTATAGGTGGTTGTGCGAATTTCCGGTTTGTAGCCTCGCACTATGAGTTGGGTTCTCTGATCCGATTTGGTTTCGCTCCACACACAGTAGCGGTGAGACACAAAATCCGATTTCCTTTCATATTTTATTTGGCTTATTCGGCGAGCAGCAACTCCAAAATCTTGACTGCTGCCGTTGCAACAGGTGTTCCGGGGCCGAAGATGGCGGCGGCGCCGTCCTTGTAGAGCTGTGCGTAATCCTGCGCCGGAATCACACCGCCCACGATCACCATGATGTCGGGACGACCCAATCGGGCAAGTTCGGCGATGATCTGCGGCACGAGCGTGAGGTGGCCCGCCGCCAAAGATGACACACCCACCACGTGGACATCGTTCTCGACAGCCTGTCGCGCCGCCTCTTCGGGTGTTTGGAACAGCGGGCCCATGTCAACGTCGAAACCGATGTCGGCGTAGCCCGTGGCAACAACTTTCGCGCCGCGGTCGTGGCCGTCCTGACCGAGTTTCGCGACCATGATGCGGGGCTGGCGGCCCTCCTTCTTTGCGAACTGCTCGGCAAGTGTGCGAGCCTGTTCGAATGTCGTGTCTCCTTTCACTTCCGATGAATATACTCCTGAGATGGAACGAATTATGGCTTTGTAGCGACCTGCAACCGCCTCGCACGCGTCGGATATCTCACCGAGCGATGCGCGCAGACGGGCGGCCTCGACCGAGAGTTCGAGCAGGTTGCCTTTGTCCGTGCGTGCGCACTCGGTGATCGCGGCCAAGGCGCGCGCCACAGCCTCGTTGTCGCGGCCTGCGCGAAGAGCCTGCAAACGTTTCACCTGACTTTCGCGCACGGCGGTGTTGTCGACCGCGAGGATGTCGATCGGGTCTTCCTTGGCGAGGCGGAAGCGGTTCAGACCAACTATGATCTCTTCGCCGCTGTCGATCCTCGCCTGCTTGCGCGCAGCCGCCTCCTCGATGCGCATCTTGGGGATGCCGGTCTCGATGGCCTTTGCCATGCCGCCCAGCGACTCGACTTCCTCGATGAGCGCCCAGGCTTTGTGGGCGAGCTCGTTGGTGAGCGTTTCGACGTAGTACGAACCTGCCCACGGGTCGACCTCGCGGCAGATGTCGGTCTCCTCCTGAATGTAGATCTGCGTGTTGCGCGCGATACGGGCCGAGAAGTCGGTCGGCAGCGCGATCGCTTCGTCCAGTGCGTTGGTGTGGAGCGACTGGGTGTGCCCCAGCGCCGCGCCCATAGCCTCGATGGCCGTGCGGGCAACGTTGTTGAACGGATCCTGCTCCGTGAGCGACCACCCCGAGGTCTGGGTGTGGGTGCGCAGCGCCAAAGACTTCTGGCTCTTGGGCGAGAACTGCGAAACGATCTTGGCCCACAGCAGACGCGCGGCCCTCATCTTGGCGATCTCCATGAAGTGGTTCATGCCGAGACCCCAGAAGAACGACAGGCGCGGCGCGAACGAGTCGATGCTCATTCCTGCGTTCACCCCCGCGCGAAGGTATTCGAGCCCGTCGGCCAGCGTGTACGCCAGCTCGATGTCGGCCGTGGCTCCCGCCTCCTGTATGTGGTAGCCGGAGATGGAGATGGAGTTGAACTTGGGCATGTTCTTCGACGTGTACTCGAAGATGTCGGCGATGATCTTCATCGAGAATTCGGGCGGATAGATGTAGGTGTTGCGCACCATGAACTCCTTGAGGATGTCGTTCTGAATCGTACCGGCCATCTGGTCGAGCGTGGCGCCCTGTTCCAGCCCCGCCACGATGTAGAACGCCAGCACGGGCAGCACCGCGCCGTTCATGGTCATCGACACCGACATCTGGTCGAGCGGAATGCCGTCGAACAGCACCTTCATGTCCTCCACCGAGCAGATCGACACGCCGGCCTTGCCCACGTCCCCGACAACACGCGGGTGGTCGGCGTCGTAGCCGCGGTGGGTGGCGAGGTCGAACGCCACGGAGAGGCCCTTCTGCCCGCTCGCGAGATTGCGGCGGTAGAAGGCGTTGGATTCTTCAGCGGTCGAGAAGCCCGCGTACTGGCGGATCGTCCACGGGCGCATGACGTACATCGTGCTGTACGGCCCGCGCAGGAACGGGGCGATGCCGGCGGCGTAGCCGAGGTGTTCCATGCCGGCGAGGTCGTCGGCGGTGTAGCTGCCCCGGACGGGGATCTGTTCGGCGGTAAGCCACACGGGGTTTTCGGCCGCGCAGCCGCTCGACTGGCACGCCCGCCCCGTCGCGCCGGTGTATTTCAGATCTGAAAATGTTGCTCTCATTGCTATGATGGTTTATGATTGATTACTCGTTGACCGTCCGTCCGCCCGACGAGACGATCGCCCGCGCGGCGCTTCTCACCCCGGCCTCCGGGTATTTGGCTTTGTAGTACGCCGTCCAGTCCTCGTACAGGCGGATGTGCACGAAGACCGGCACGTCCCGGCGCGTGTAAGGGGCGGCGACGACGAACATCCCGGCTTCCCACTCCCCGCCGTCGGTTTCGAACACCCACCGGTTCATGGCCTGTACCGGTTCGTCGATCGGCAGGAAGTCGAACGCGGGGCTCCATTCGGCGCTCTCCTGCGTCATGGTGAGCGTACCGTCGGCCACCTCGCGGTAGTCGGCGTCGACGAACCGGACGTTGTAGCGCGTGCCCCCGTCGTCGGGGAGCAGGCCGACGGTGCCCGCCAAGACCATCCCGCCGCCCTCGGCCCAGGGTGCGGCGGCGGCCAGTTCGGCCTCGATGGCCTCGGGCGTGTCGGCGTCGACGTGGGTGACGATCTCGTCGATGTAGAGCGAGACGAACTTGCCGACCTTCAGCGCGCACCGGGCGAAGAGGCCGCTCTTGGTGTCGGTGACGGTGATCACCGCGTCGCCCTCGGCCTTGGTCTCGATGCGCAGGATGTGGGGGCCGACGCCCGGCACGACGGCACTCGCCTCGGCCACGGCCGGGTCGCTGACCTGGACGCGATACTCGCCGCTCCCGTAGCTGATGCCGATCGAGAGGGAGGACTCGGGCGCAGCCGTCGTCTCGGTGACGTCTAACCGGATCTGCCGGTTGTCTTCGTTCGTCTTTTGGCAGGCACCCGTCAGCAGCAGGCAGAGGGCGAGGTATGCAAATTGTCGTTTCATCGTTGTGTTTGTTTTTATGCGTTGTTGTTTTACTTCAGTCGTTCGGCAAGGTTGCGCCCCTGTGTCAGCGAGCGCATCTGTGTTATTGCCGTGGTGTTTAGTTGCACCAGCCTTTCGCCCTGCGGCATCCCCTGTCGTATCAGCAGCGCGTTGATGCTCTCCATGTTCGACAGCACCACGAGTTGCTCCAGCGTCGCCTCGTCGCGGATATTTCCCGAAACATCGGGGTTCGCCTCGCGCCACACCGCCGCCGTCATACCGAACAGCGCGACGTTGAGCAGGTCGGCCTCCGAAGCGTAGGTGTATGAAATCTGTGCCGGAGTGACCGCCGCCGGGACGATGTGTTCGCGGATGGCGTCCGTGTGTATGCGGTAGTTAATCTTCGACAGGGTGCGTTGCAGGTTCCATTCCAAAGACTTTTCGTTCTCTTTGAGGCGCTGGAACTCCTTGATGAGAAACAATCGAAAAACGGCACTGATTGCCGAGCCGAATTCAAAGGCAATGTCCTTGTGAGCAAACGTACCTCCGTATTTCCCTTGTCTTACGACAATTCCGACGGCATTCGTCTTCTCGATCCATTGTCCGGGACCAAGTACAAAACTCGGCAGGCCGGCCTGCATTTTAAAGTGGTCGAATTCGACCACTTTAAAATCGGGATTGTACAGTTGTTCCCAGGTACCCAGGAATTCGAGCGTGGTGCGCGTGCGTATCCAGTTCTTGATAATGTCCGCAGCCCGGGCCTCGCCCTCTTTGGCATTTGCCATATCGGTTAGCGATATGTAATCGTTGGTCTTGTCCGAGATGACGGTGATTGCCGTTCCCTGTACGTTTATGGTCTCTTTCTTTGCCATTAGGTGGAGATACTATGAATAATTTAGTGCCTTGCTACCACCACCCGCGCGACACCTCTGATGCCTGCGTCGGGATACATCGCCTTGTAACGTTCGGTGAGGTCTTCCCAAAAATAAAACTTATCGCGCAGAACAGGGCTTGTGCGTGTCGAATTATCTTCGTCCACAATATAGCCGTACCACCATGTTTCACCGTTATCCCTTGTAAACTCCCACTTCCGTAGATCGTTACGGTATTGAATGTTATTAGGGAGCAGAGGCAGGAACGCGGGGTTCAGCTCTCCGATATCCTCACTTATAGTGAACTTTCCCCGGACGGTCACCTCTCCCTCGGCGTTCGAGAATCGGAAGTCATGCTGAGTCCAGTGTTCCACTTGGCTACCCGAGGGCTCATAATCGATAGCATAACCCATCTTGAGCAGTCCATCGGCAGCCACAGCCTCCCCTATCTCATCGACGTTGTTATCGGCATCTACGTTGGTGAGCACTTTAGTCACACGCAGCATCCCTATACGCTCCTCGACCGTCAGCCCGAGCAGGGCCACGCCGCCGCTCCGTTTGTCGGTAACGGCGATCACGGCGGTACCCAACGCTTTGGGTTCGATGACAAGGCAGGTCGTTTGAGGTTGGTTCAGCCCTCCATAGCCTGCGGTCCCGAGTGAGACGGAGGCCACAGCGGGGTCGCTCACCGCGGCCATGTACTCGCCGCTGCCGCCGCTCACCTCCACGGACTTTCCCTCGTAGTTAAGATAGGCCGTAACCTGCGACTGCTCCAGCCGCAGGGGCGGCCGGTTCTCTATTTTGCAGGCGACCAGCAGCAGGCAGAGGGCGAGGTATGCAAATTGTCGTTTCATCGTTGTCCTGTTTTAAAAAATCAATTGCGGTTACTTCTTCGCCCCGACGACCTCCACGGCTTCGGCGTCGGCCTTCTCGACCACTGCGGCGGTGGCGGATGCCGCGGCGACCAGTTTCGCGGCTTTCTCGGCGGCTGCTGCGGCACGCTGCATAGCCCGCCAGGTCTCGACATCGACACCCGCGGCTGCTGCGGCCTCGGCCTGTTCGCGCGCACGTTCGGCGGCGGCGCGTCCCTCGCGTTGGGCCAGCAGGTTGTCGGCACGCGCGATCACCTCGTTCAACTCGGCGATGAAAGCCGCCCACGGCGCACCCGGCTCGTCGCCCGACACCTCCTGCAAGGCGTCCACGCGGCGCGCGACGGCGCGGTAGGCGTCGTCCATCCGTCCCCGCACCTCGCGCAGAACGAGCGTCGAGCGCCCCGTGCCCTCGTCGTAACGCTCCAGCATCAGCCGCTTGAACTCCTCGCTGAGCCGGTCGAGCTCGCCGATCCACGCGCCCAGATCGAGCATCTCGACGTCGGCGAGGTACTTCACGGTGAGGTCCTTGAGCAGGTTCGCGATCATGGCCGTTTCGTCGTCGTAGTTCATCGCGGCGACGTTGCCGTAGGTCTTCATCGCGATCCCGACCCGCCCGGCGGCCTCGCGCACGGCGGGGTTGAAGTGGTGCGCCGCCCCGTTCGCGGTGTCCGTCATGCCGCGGAACACGCTGTCGCGCGCGGCGTCCAGCTCGGCGATGCGTTTGGTGTGCTCGCTCTTCATGATCTTCTTCAACGCTTCGTCGAGATCGGCATAGACGGCGAGGAACGCCGCGAACGGCGCCTCGATCTTCAGTTTGGCGGGCGTTGCGGCCTTCACCAGATCGCGGAACGTGGTCATGAACTGGAAGTGCTCGCCGTTGTGCAGGCGGCT
>JAITWC010000086.1 GCA_031285485.1 Alistipes sp. | reverse complement strand
CCCGCGAGGGCCGACGTTGCGACTATCTGCGCCCCCGGCAGCAGCGTTTCCCAACGCTGAACCATTGTCCCCACCGCCTCGGGGGTCGAGAGGTCTATTTTGTTGATGATCACGATGGTCAGGATGCCGCTCGCGCGGATGCTCTCCACAATGTCGGCGTTGCGCTCCGAGGGATGGTTGCCCGAGGCGGCGGCCCCCTCGACCGTATCGGTCACGTAGAGAATGACATCGGCGTCCTGCACCGCGCCCCTCACGCTCCGCATCATCGACTCCTGAAGTTTGTAGCCGGGTTTCAAAATTCCCGGCGTGTCGGAGTAGACGATCTGGAAGTCGCCGTGGCCCGAGCCGTCGCCCGCCGAGCCGTTCACGATACCCATTATCCTGTGTCGCGTGGTCTGCGCCTTGGAGGTGATGATTGAGATGCGCTCGCTCACGAGACGGTTCATCAGAGTCGACTTGCCCACGTTGGGGTTGCCGATGATATTTACAAATCCCGATTTCATGGCACAAAAGTAGCGATTAATCTTTACCTTTCGTCGTGAAGAAGGAGAGCCTCCCGTAATCAGACGGGAGGCTCTCGAAAAATTATTCGTCGTAAATTTTATCAGAACCGGTATCCGACCCCGAGTTGAGACACCGCGTTGGTTTGGCTGTATCCGTCCAGGATCGGGGTTCCGCTGACAGCGACCCGGAATCCGATATCCAGGCCGCCGTTGAATTTGTAGGAGACTCCCACCCCCAACGCCGCGTCGAACTTGTTCACATAGTCGTAGAGATAATTCGCACGGATCATGTAACCCAACTGCGGGCCGGCGTCGATGCTGAAACGGCGGGCCTGACCGGTATAAAATTTGAACATCAGCGGAACGTTTATGTAATCCAGCTCGTCTCCGCCGCCGCCCTGCATCGAATAGAGGATTTCGGGCTGGAAGTCGATCATCCTTGCGATTTTGGCCTCCATGAAGAATCCGAGATGGATTCCGACACGTGATTCGGTCTGCCCGTCGTCCGCCATCTCCGACGCCATGTTGAGGCCGCCCTTGATGCCGAACTGTGGTTGGTTTTGCGCCATTGCGCCGGTTGCGAGCAGCAGTGCCGCCGCGATTAGTGTGATTTTTTTCATTGTTGTTTGTTTTTGTGCCCCTCGCGGGGCGGTTTGTCGCTGTTTTTAAGTTTGTAAGTATTTTGTTTTTGTCCCGTCGGCCGGGGCCGAAGATGTCCCGACGCTATTTTGGGCTCCGTCATCGGTCGATGAAAGTACTTCCGGGCCTTCGGCGGGGCGGTTAATTATTGTTTCTTCATGGGATTTCGACAGGCAGCGGCTCGGCCGATTTCAATTGAAGTCTTGCCGCCGACACGTCCGCCGGCACATCGAACAGCAGCAAAATCCACGTCCGTTCTTCCGGTTCGAGACCGAAATTGAGATTACCTTCCCACGTCTCGGTCATCATACTATTTGAGGCCGAACCCGTTCCGGGAATAACGAATGCCTTTACAGTTGCGCTCTCCGCATTCCCACCCTTCACGTAGAGCAACCGTACATCGAGTGCGGAACCGCCCGCAGGAATGAGATCAACCTTGGCGCGTTCCGTCCCCCTGCCATCGAACCAGATCAATATCTCCGTGAATTTTCCGTCGGCCACCCGCTGATCCGGCGTGTAGCGGTGTTCGGTTCTCGAAAAACGGGTGTCGGAAGCCCATTTCTGATACTGATCTTCGGAAGGTGCGCGACCGTCGAACGATTCCCATGTGCGTACCGACCCGACAGACCAGACGACTCCCTGTTCCAACGACGCCGAGCCTTCCGGCACGGCTGCCTGTTCCCCGGCCTTTTCCGCCGCGGGTGAAACAGCCGATTCGACGGGAGAGGGAGGCGTCGATGCAGACGGGGACGGCGCACCGGGTTGCACCCACGCCGCGCTCGCGATGTCCCAAACCATCTCGCGGCCCGACACCGTGAATACTATCCGCTCGGGGCGGAATCCGGCGGGCGCGTCGGACAGTTTTGCGGTTATTATCGATTCTTCCCTGTAAATCGTGCCGCCGTCGAATGAAAGCCCGAATATCCCTTCGGCCTGTAAATATCTGGGAGAGAATTTCTCCTGACCCGAGACGAAAGTCGTGTTCAATTCGCGGGATGGAATCCGGATCCCGACTGCCGGACGGAACACGACCGAGTCGGGCATGGCGACCGAAAGGATCACCAGCGTGCCGTTGCCGATGCCTTCCGGCAGGGGTTCGGTCTCCGGTTCCGGCGCAACTTCCTGCGCGGGTTCGGGCTCGGGCAGCGCCGCCGCGGGTACCGCGGGTTCGACCGTCTCCACAGGCGCGGGTTCCGGCACAACCGGTTCGGGAGCGACTTCGGCCACGGGAGGAGCGACCGGCGCGCCTATCGCAACGGGTGCGGGCGTGGCCTCCTCTCTGTCCGCGGGTATCTTGTCGAACTCGGCACGGCCCGTGGCGTCGTCGACTATTTCCAAATCGGGACGTCCCACGAACGCGCCCATCCTCATCCCGCAACGAATCCAGTACTCGCGTCCCGGCTCGATGTCGAGCGGCAGGTCGGCGCGCGATTCGGTTTTGGCCCACAGTGCGGCCGCCCCGGCGCCGGTAATCGGGATGGTGATCTTGCTGTTGTTGCGGGCGCGGTAAACCACCTCGTCGCCGAGCCTCACATCGTAACCTATCGCCGCGCCCGCCATCCGGCCCACACGGTAGATATGCAGCAGGGCGGTTCCGTCGGCCATCCCGGCAGGCGCCGCGACCGCGGCGGGTGTAGCGGCCGGAGCGGGTGCGGCAACCTGTGCTGCCGATTGTCGCGGCGCGGCGGGTTGAACAGTGCGGCGCGGCTCAGCCGGTTGAACGGTTCGGCGCGGCTCGGCCGGTTGAACGGTTCGGCGGGGTTCGGCGGGCTGTACCGTGCGCCGACGTGAGGTAGACTGAACCGGCAGAGTGACGGCGGCCGTAGTCGATTCGGCAACCTGCGCGGTCGCTTGCCGCGGTTCGGCCGGCTGAACGGTTCGGCGGGGTTCGGCCGGTTGTACCGTGCGCCGTGCCGCCGCGGATTGCGCGGCGGCGGGGTCTCCCGCGAGCGGAGTGTACGCCAGTCGGCTTGCGGTGCGCGACTGCGCCAGACGTGCCACGATGGTCGGGTCGGCCAGCTCGCCGTCCACGGAAAATTCCGTGAACACGCCCTGCGAGAGCAGCGCCCGAAGCTGGTAGACCATTCCCGCCTCGACCTCCACCGCAAAGCTCACGGGATAGGGCGTGGAGACGTTGTACGTCCGCCGTCCCTGTCCCGAGGGCAGGTACTCCGAGTACGAGAAGCTCAGCGTATGCCGGCCCGGCAGCAGGTCGACGGCGAAACAGTCGGCCTCGTGGCGGCGGAAGGGCGAACTGCGCACCCGGTCGGGGATCAGCGCGCCGTCTATCGCCATGAGCGTGTACTCGCCCATGTAGGTGGTCTCCGACAGGTTGGGCCAGACGACGGTTGCCACCTGCGACTGGTCGTCGATGATGGGTGTGGCGGACGAATATCCGAAGATAATTCCCGGTAAGCCTCGTGTGAGCGTGTAGTTCTGCGCCTGCGCCGCCGCCCCGACTGTCGCCGCCGCGAGCATCGTAAGTAATAGTCTTGTTGTCTTCATTTGTCCGGTTTGTTTTATGTCCCCCTCGCGGGGCGGTTTGCAATTATTTTTTCGATCTGCCGAACCTCCAGCCGAGGGAAACACTGAAACGGTGTGATATATTGCCAAGCTCCTTGCTGTCGATCGTTACAAAATCTTCGATCACAAGTATTTCCCTCTCCTCGAACAGGAACTTTTTGTGCCCCGACAACAAATAGGTTATATCGAACGAACCCCGCTTGGCAAAGTTCCATCGAAATCCGGTGATTACACCCGCCATGAAGGCATGATGTTTTGTATGTATGTAATCCTCATTGCCAAGACCTTCCACATCCCAAGGGTCGAAATCGTTAGAACCGTCGATACCGGCCATACCGATGGCGGGGCCCACGCGAAACTGCCAACTTTCGGAGAGATCGAACAGGCGGTTGTACGAAAACGCCAATTCCATCGCGGAGTATCCGTACTCAACCCTCCCGGTATGGGTTGTTTGCTGTTGATTTAGCGGATTATAGACGTAGTATGTGAAATCTCCTACGAGCTTTGGGCGGCTGTCGCCGAAATTCAAATCGAGCATGAAAAGATTTTTGGGAGTCGCCAGCAGCCCCAATGAGATTCCCCCGGCCTCTTTGGAAAACGTTTCTCCTCCGACAGAGAGCAAGGGAACCCCCAAATGGACTGAGAATTTGCCCGGTCTCTCCTCTGTCGGCGTTTGGGCTTGCACTCCCGCGCACAGCAGCAGGGCGGCGGCCGTTAAAACTAATAGTCTCGTTGTTTTCATTTGTCCGGTTTGTTTTTATGCCTCTCGCGGGCGGTTATTACCGGTTGTTTACCGGCGGGTCAATTTTCTTGAACTGCACGCCGCCTTTGCAAACCAATGTTTTCCCGTCGTCTTTTACCTCGGCTTCCAATACTCCGGTGGCTGTTTGGCTTTCATTAACTTTTAAACTGATCGTGACCGTATTGCCGGTTCTACTGTATTCGCCGTCAATCGTTAATTCGCTGCTGATTGGAATCGATGTGTTTTCCAGTTTAATGGCATAGGGGAAGAGAACCTTCACTTTATTGTCGTCAATAAATTCCAATACACCGGCGGTTTCGGGCGAAAAGACCATCGGCGTGTTTTTGGCATTGTCGTTGACATATACACTACCTTCCATTGAGGTACTTTTGCAGCCGGTGATCAATAGCGGCGCAGTGCAAATGATCGACGCAAGGGCCAATCCAATCCAAGTTTTTTTAATTGTTTTCATTTGTCCGGTTTGTTTTTATGCCTCTCGCGGGGCGGTTGATAATGTTTGTTGTCTGACACGCGCAGCCGACTCATAACTCATAACTTCTTCGCCCCGACCACCTCGACGGCCGCGGCGTCGGAGCGTTCGACCACGGCGGCGCGGGCGGCTCCGGCGGCTACGAGTTTGGCGGCCTTTTCAGCGGCCGCGGCCGCGGCCCGCATCGCGCGCCACGTTTCGACATCGACTCCCGCGGCAGCGGCGGCCTCGGCCTCCTGGCGGGCTTTCTCGGCGGCGGCGATCCCGCGTCGGATGGCCAGCGAGTCGTTCACAAAGTCGATGCGCTCGTTGAGCCGGCGGATGAACCCCCCGTACAAAGCGGCCGAAGCGCCGCCCGAAAGCGCGTCCACCGTCGCCAGCGCGTCCACCGCCCCGGCCAGCGCGCGGTAGGCTGCGTCCACCTCGGTGCGCACGGTTTTCAACACCAGCGACGTGCGGTCGGCGCTCTCGTCGGTACGCTGTTCGAGCAGCTTTTTCACCGCCGTGTTTCGCCTGTCCAGCTCGGATATCCACCCGCCGAGGTCGAGCGTTTCGACGTCGGCGGCGTGTTTGACGCCCGTCAGCTCGACGAGCAGGTTGTGGATCGCGCTCGTCTCCTCGAAGTGCGAGCGTGCGGCGGCGTTGCCGTAGGTGTCGAGGACTATCTCCACCCTCGCGGCGGCCTTGCGCCGCGCCTCCTCGAAGTGGGTGAGCGCGCCGCGCACGGTGTTGGTGAGGCCGCTGAAGATGTCGTCGCGTGTGGCGTCGGCGGCGTCGATCTCGGCGGTCAGGGCGCTCTTCATGATCTTTTTGAGCGCTTCGTCCTCGCGTTTCCAGTCGGCGTCGAGGGCGGCGGCAGGCGCCTCGACCCTGAGCGCGGCCGCGCCGACATCTTTCACCAGATCGAGCGTGAACTCGATGAACTCGAAATGCTCGTCGTTGCGCAGGTGCGTCAGTTTGACATGTTTGATCTTCATGCTGTGTGGATGTTATCGTTAAACATTGTGTCGAAAAAGGTTTCGCCGCCTGGCGAAACCATCTTTTGACCCTCGGAACCTGTTTCGCCGCATGGCGAAACCATCTTTTGACCCTCGAACCAGGTTTCGCCGCTTGGCGAAACCATCTTTTAAGTTTATGTTATTTCACGCACCGCACCGTCATGCCGTTGGCGCGGCCCATGCCCATGCCGGCGTTGTTGAATATGAGGTTGGTCGCGGCGTTGAAACTCAGGCCGTAGGCGGATCTCTTGTTTTTCGGCGTGGACGACCAGTAAAAGCCCGCGGCGTTCTGATTATACACGCCCGCCGTGTTCACCACTCCGCCGCCGCCCGGAAAGAACACCCGCGCGTCGCCGCCGCCGAACATGCGCCCGGACACGCCGGCAATTTCCGTCCGCTCCCGTCCGGCGTCGATCAGGGCCTTGAACTCTTCACGGGTCGGCGTCCGCCATCCGTCGGGGCAGGCGGTCTGCGCATCGTCGAAAGTGTAATAGTTGCCGTGATCCTCGGCCGTGGGCACGAAGCGACCCGGCTCGCCGACGTTCGTACCGGCCCACGTCACCCCGCCGATCTCCGCCGGGGCGGACAGGGAGAGCCACTCGGCCACCCGCGCTTCGGCCTCGGCCAGCTCCTCGCCCGTCAGTTCGACGATGGCGGCCGACGTCAGAATGTCGCCGATCCGCGTGGCGTCGATCTCGGCCCTGTAATACTTCCCCGACTCGACCGTTCCCTCGCCTGCAACCGAATTCTCGATGCTGGTGCCGGGGAGGGAAACCCCTACCGAAACGCCGCCGCCGATGGGAACAGCCGCGCCGCCCCCGCCGCCGATGGCGATATCCCGACCACGAAAATTAAAGTTGTGTTTTCCCGCGGGGAGCACCGCTATGGCTCCCGACAAGCCCTCTATACCGAGACCCTCGGGCAGGATAAGGTAGGCACGTTCCGGCGACGGGATGTCGGCGAGGTTTCGATTCAGGGCGTTCGCTTCGGCGCGCGCCTCGTTTGCCTCGGCTATCTTCATCGCCCGGAGCCCCCCCTCTGGCACGATAACTATCCGGGCATCCTGCGCCTGCGCCTGAGCCGCGAACAGCACCGCCGCCGCGAGCATCGCAAGTAAAAATCCTGCCGTTCTCATAACCCTTACCGAGCGTTTATCGTGCCATGCGGGGGATCAGGCCACTGGCGCTCTTCATGGTCGGCGCGGATGCGGGTGCGGACTCCGGAGCCGCGGCGCGGGTGTTGAAGGTGAGGCTCAGGCGCAGATCCTTATACATGTCGGTGAAGTAGTTGTTCTGACTCAGGTCGCCCGTCGATTCGTGGAATCCCATAACGCCGACCAGCGCGTCGCCGGATACCGTCCCGGAAGCGGTGATGAAGGATGCCGTGCCGCCGAAATCGAGCGTGCGCGTTGTCATGTCGTAGTCCACTTCATACAGGTATGTCGAGGAGCCGTAATAGATGTAGCCGTCCTTTCTCATGGCAACCCTCAGGTAGCCGTCGAAGTAGCCGTATTCGTCGGCTTTGTAGGCGCTGTCGACGTAGATCTTGCCCTGCGAGAACTTCAGGCGCACGGTGATGCCGTCGTCGCCGAAGTTGGTGAGTTCATAATACAGCCCCGAGGCGTTGGGACGGATGGAGCCGCTCCACGACCTTGCGCCCGGAGTGTTCAGCACGCTCGGCGTACCGGTGGCGGTGTAGGTGCCGTATTTGATGTCGGCGAAAGTGAACGTACTGCTGCTTTGCGTGACGGTTACGGTCTCCGGTTCGGCGTTGCCGGCCGTGATGTCGATCGTCCCCTCGCGCGAGCTGCCGCCGTACCACAACTCGTCCACCGTGACCACCAGCCTGCCGTCGGCCGACGATGAGACCTCGAACCAGTCTGCCGGGTATGTGGCTTTCCATCCGCCGACGGCGTTGGTGGTCACGGTCACCGATTTGCTCCCGGTCTCGCCCGAGGCGAAGTGGAGCGACGACGGGCTGACGGAGAGCGACTGCGTGGCTTGCTGTGTGACGGTTACGGTCTTCGGTTCGGCGTTGCCGGCGGTGACGGTAACAGAGCCTTCGCGCGGCTCAGTTCCGATGTGGGCCACGTTCACCGCGACGACAAGCGCGGCGCCCTCCTGCATGAGGGTTATCCATTCGACGTCGGCTTTCGCACTCCATTCGCGGGCGTCGGTGGTGACGGCGACGGTTTTGGCGGTGATATCGCCCGAGGCAAAGGCGAGCGTCGTCGGGGTTACCGTCAGCGAATTTTGCAATTCCTTTGGCTTTGGGCATCCGGTCAACATCGCGAGCGCCGCGAGCGCGGCAAAGGTTGTGGTCAGAATTCTTTTCATGGCTTTTTTGTGTTTGTTTGTGTTTGTGTTGTGCCCCCGCGGGGCGGTTAATGATTATTGGTTCGTTTTGTGCATTTCGCCCTCGCTGATCCAGCCGGTTATTAAG
>JAITWC010000090.1 GCA_031285485.1 Alistipes sp. | reverse complement strand
GGTTTCCGTCGATCGTGTAGGCGTCCATGGTGCGGGCGCCCCAGCCGTCGTTGCCTCCCACTCCGTGGATGTTCGCGTCGATGTTTACCGTTATGAAGTCGCGCGCGGGGATCTCGTGGGGGTGTTTATATGTCTCCATATCCTCTTCCGTACAGGGCCACGCACGGAAGCAGAGCGGCTCAAGGCCGGTCACCCTGAAAGCGGTCCCGTCGGCGTCCGAGAGCGAGAACCAGCGCACGTCGCAGCGGTTGGCGTTGTCCTGCGGCACGGCGTAGGGGACGACGAACTCGTCCAGAGGCATCGAGTAGCGGCCCACAAGGGAGCCCGTCTTGCGGTCGGGATAGTTTTCGTGTGGCCCGCGGCCGTACCACTCCACGCGATCCATGCCGCGGGGCACGAGCACGCGCATGCCGAACTTGGGCATCAGGGGGATCGAGTCGACGAGCGGTGCGTAACTCGCCTCGACGCGGAGTTTCCCGTTGCCCGAGGCGGTGTAGCGGAGCCTGTAAGCCGCGCCGACGGGGAGCGTCATCTCGAACTCCACCACGGCGAGGCCGTCTTCCGTGCGGCTCTCCACTCTCTCCGCCACTCTCGCGGCACCGGCGTCGCGCCACGGGCCCAGACGGCGGTCGTAGCGGTTGCGGCGCTGGTTTTCGTTGGCCGGTTTCCAGAAATATGGCTCAAGCGCCCCGGCGAGCATCTCACGCCCGTCAGCCAGCCAGCCGGTGAGCGCTCCCGTTGCCGGGTCTATCGTGAAACGGCTTGGCCCGGCGGCTATCTCTATCGCATCCGCGGTCTCGCTCACGCCCACCTCACCGGCGGCCGGGAGCGTCGGCGTCGCGGCCGGACGGATCGTGAACTGCTCTCTCGCAACCATGAAACCCGCCGGAGCCCAAAGCGTTGCCTCGCGCAGCCGGGCGCGGACGTCCAACAGTATCTCGCCCGTGAGGGACGGAGCGGCGGGAATGTCGAGCCGGTCGCCGGAAAGCACCGCGCGGCCCGCGTCTACGGCCACCCCGTCGCGCAGGTAGCGATAGTCGTAGTCGAACTCGTCGAGCGTGGTGAACCAGTGTTTGTTCCTGAGCCGGACGCGGCCATCCTCGCGCGTGAAGTCTATGGATTCGTACACCTTCTGCACCTCGTAGTAGTGGGGATGGGGCACGCGGCCGGCGTCGAGCAGACCGTTTATCAGCGTGGAGCCGTCGTTGGGCCGGTCGCCGAAGTCGCCTCCGTAGGCCCAGAACTCGTCGGGCCGCAGCGGCAGGTCGGACGGATCGGCGGGTTGGCGCTGGGGCGAGCCGTCGATCTTTTTCGCCAGTCCGTGGTCGGTCCACTCCCAGATGGCGGCCCCGGCTATGTCTTCCCTCGACTCGAACACGTCCTGATAGTCTTGCAGGTTGCCCACCGAGTTGCCCATCGCGTGGGCGTACTCGCGCATGATGACGGGCTGATAGTCGATCCGCTCGGCCAGGGCGAGGAACGCCTCGGGGGTGAGGTAGCTGTCGTCGTAGAGGTCGGACACGGAGCGGTCGGAGTCGAAGAACACCAGCCGCGTCGGGTCGAGCGCCCTCACGGTGTCGGCCATCGCGCGGGCGTTCATGCCTCCGGCCGCCTCGTTGCCCAGCGACCAGATCACGATGCTTGGGTGGTTGCGGTCGCGGCGCACCATCGACACTGCGCGGTCGACGTGGGCGGCCGTCCATTCGGGGTTGTCGCCCAACTCGCGGTTGCCTATGCCGTAGCCGTGGGACTCGTTGTTGGCGTCGGTCATGACGTAGAAACCGTAGCGGTCGGCCAATTCGTAGAACATGGGCACGGCGGGATAGTGCGACGTGCGAATCATGTTGATGTTCGCCTGTTTCATCAGCCGCAGGTCGGTCTCAAGCGTTGCGCGGTCGACCGTGCGGCCGGTGCGC
The DNA here is from genome assembly GCA_031285485.1 of Alistipes sp. Taxonomy (GTDB): domain Bacteria; phylum Bacteroidota; class Bacteroidia; order Bacteroidales; family Rikenellaceae; genus UBA940. The sequence continues at coordinate 1,414 of JAITWC010000090.1, read as the reverse complement.
GGATGATGCTCGTGGCGGTTCACTCCTTTCAGTTTGACAGGCTGGCCGTTGACGTAGAACACCTCGCCACGCACCTCGGCGCGGCGCACGCCGGTGTGGAAACGGAAACTTTCGACCACCTTGCGGCCCTGTTTCAGCGTTATGTCGACCTCGTAGAGGTTGGGTTTCTCGGACGACCAGAGGCTTGGGTTGTCTATGGTTGTGCCGACCGACAGTTCGGCGGCCTGGCCCGCGGCGAGCCCGCGCAGCGTCGCGCTCATGCGTTCGTCCACCGGCCGGCCGTTGCGATCCGTGCCCCGGAGCGCCACCTCCAACGAGATGTTCGCGGCCTGGCGCGGCGACGAGTTGTCGACACTGAAAACGGCCCGGAAGGCGGCCGACGAGAAATCTTCCGACGGAGAGGCCGTAAGGGTGTAGTCGGCGATGTGAACCTCCGGGCGAACCCACAGTTCGACGGGCCGGAAGATGCCGCTAAGTCGCCACATGTCCTGATTCTCAAGATAACTGCCGTCCGACCAGCGATACACCTCGACGGCAAGGGAGTTGGCCCCCGGTCGCGCATGCTCCGTGATGTCGAATCCGGCCGGAGCGTAGGAGTTCTGGCTGTACCCCACCCTCATGCCGTTGACCCACACGTACATGGCCGACTCGACACCCTCGAAAACAAGGTGCAACCGATGGCCGCGCATCGCCGGGGTCACCTCGAAAGTGGTGAGGTAGGAGCCGACCGGGTTGCGGTGTTCGAAGCTCGTGAAGTTCTCGGGCGGTGTGCCGGTAACGCGTGGCTGGTCTCGGAGAAAGGGATAAGGTATGTTGGAGTAGATGGGCACCCCGTAGCCCTGCGTCTGCCAGTTACCGGGCACGGTGATGGTGTCCCACGCCGACGAGTCGAACTCCTCACGGTAAAAGTCGGCCGGGCGGCTCTGGGGGTCTTTCGACCAGTGGAACTTCCACTGCCCGTCGAGCGACACGACCTGGCCGCACTGCTCCTTGACGGAGGGAAGGGTGAGCGTCGAGTGGTAGGGCAGTTTGTCGATTGCGATGACGGCGGGATTTTCCCAGTCGGGCGAGGTTTGCGCCCCGGCGGTGGGGACGGTCAGCATGACGAGGGAGAGAAGGGTAAACAGTGGTTTCATGTATGGCGTCTTGTGGTTTAGTCTGAATGCAAATATATGGAAAAAAAACGGGAGTGCCTTACAAGTGTTTCGAGGCACTTACGGGGGGAGAAACGAAATTGTGAAATAGTGTCCCGGGCCAAAGAGCGGATAAATACACGTTATCAGTAGGTTACGGGATTACGCTCCGGCGAACACGGAAAAACGAAACTTCGCATTGGCTCGCATTTAGTTCCCAAAATGAGGCGGGTTTGCGGTAATTTGCGGCCCGCTTTTTCGCATTCGGTTCCCAAAAGCGG
>JAITWC010000061.1 GCA_031285485.1 Alistipes sp. | reverse complement strand
TACACCTCGCCCGGCCGCACGGAAAAACTCAGCCCCCGCAGGGCCTCCACCGTCCCGCCTCCTCCTCCCGCGCCGCCGTAGCTCTTCGTCAGGCCCTCCGCCGTTATCGCTTTTGTTTCGCACATATTCCGAAAGTTGTTTACGCCCGTTTCATCGGGCGATGAAAGTATGTTTTCGCCCTGCAAACAAGTTTCATCGGGTGATGAAAGTGGTTTTTTGCCCTCGAAGGTGGTTTCATCTGGTGATGAAAGTGGTTTTCAGGCCTCGAACCATGTTTCATCGGTTGGTGAAAGTAGTTTTTCGCCCTGCAAACATGTTTCATCGAGTGATGAAAGTAGTTTTTTACCATTCAACCCTGTTTCATCGGGCGATGAAAGCATGTTTCACTCTCCGGCCCCTGTTCCCGGCGCGTCGGAAGCAGCCTCCGGGCCGACGGCCATGTCTCCGTACATTCCCGACCGGATGTAGCCGTCGTTCGGGACGGCGACCTTCACCGCGTAGACGAGGTTTGCACGCTCGTCGCGGGTCTGGATGGTCTTGGGCGTGAACTCCGCCCTGTCGGAGATCCAGCTCACCGTGCCCGCGTACTCGCGCCGCCGCCCGTCCCCGCCCGGATCGGCGAACACACGCACCCGCTGGCCGAGCCTGATCGAGGCGAGCTGGCCGGCGGTGATGTAGACCCGCAGGAACATCCTTTCGAGGTCGGCCACCTTGAACAGCGCCCGCCCCTGCGCCGCGAGTTCGCCCCGCTCGGCGTACCTGGCGAGCACCGTCCCGTCTATCGGGCTCGCGACGACGCTCTTGGCGATCCGGTCGTCCAACTGCGCGAGCTGTGCGGCCAGGGCCTGCGCCTCGCCGTCGAGGGAGGCGTTGGCGGAGGCGAGGGTCGCGGTCTGGGCTGCCAACTGTTTTTCGAGCGTTGCAACGGCGGCGGCGATGTCGTCCAGCTGTTTTTGCGTGGCGGCACCGTCGCGCACGAGGTTCCCGAACCGCGCCTGCTCGCGCCTCTGGGCCGAGAGCTGCTCGCCCAGCGACGCCACCTGACGCCCGACGTCGTACCGGCGGGCGTCCACGGCCCGCAGCGTGCCGAGCAGCTGCATCTTTTGGAGGTACAGCTGCGTGGTGTCGACGAGGCCCACCGCCTCGTCCGCCGCCACGGTTTGCCCCTCGGCGGGGTCGAACCACACCAGCTCGCCCGACGCGCGCGCCGATACCGTCACCTCGGTCGCCTCGAACACTCCCGAGGCGTCGTATTCGTTCGGTCCGCCGCCGCACGCGACAAGCAGTGCCGCCGCGGCCGTAATAACATGCCTTTTCATCATCTGTTCGTTGTGAATTTCAATTCGTAGATCGCCTTCAGCAGCTCCATCTCGTGGAGGAGCTTGTCCTGCCGAGCCGCCTCCACCGCGTTTATGTCGCGGGCAAGGTCGCTCCCCGTCGTCGTTCCGCCCGCCATGCGCGCCTCCGAGGAGCGCAACACCGACTCGCGGAGCGCGATTATCTCGTCGTCGTAGCGCAACTGCTCGCGGCACCTGTCGATCTCGCTGCTCGTCCGTACCTCGTCCATCCGAGTGCCGAGCATGAACGCCTCGCGTTGCAGTTCCACTCCCCGCACGTCGGAGAGCAACTGCCGCCGGTCGTTGCGCCGGGTGTAGAGCCCGCCGATGTTCCAACTTAGGCGCGCCCCCACCACGTAGTAAGCATCGAACCTGTCCGCGAGCATATTGAGCCCCGGTTTCCCGTAACCGCCCGTGGCGAAAAGACCGAGGCGCGGGGTAACGGCGGCGTAGAGCCCCCGGCGCCGGGCCTCGACAGCTCGTATCCGGGCGTCGAACAGCGCCAGTTCGGGACGCTGCGATTCGCCGTGGGGATGCCCGGCGGAGGGTTTCACGAACCGGGTCGCGTCGTCGAACTCCCGGCCGGTGAGCGTTGCCAGCATGGAGGTGTAGGCGCGGCGGGTGGACTCGATGGCGGCCCTCTGCTGCGCCGCTTTCAGAACTTCGATCCGCAGGGCGTCGACGTCGGCCTGCTGCGCCACGCCGCCCCGTGCAAGGGCTTCCACTCGCGCGAGGTTCACGTCGAGATCGCGGGTGAGAACGTCGAGCCGGGAGAGCTGTTCGCCCGTCAGAACGATGCCGAAGAACAGCCCGTTCACCCGCTCGCGGAGAGCGTAGAGGCTCACCTCGGTGGCGGCCCTTTCGACTTCCGCCGCGGCGCCTATTCCTTCGCGCCAGGCACCCGTCGCCCCGCCATCCCACAGCGTCTGGGCCACCTCGACCCGCACACCGTACTGGTCACGACTCAGGGTCGGGATGCTAACCCCCGCGAAACCCAACTGCGCGGGATCGAAAGGCAGCGTCGTAACGTCGGACTGGTAGCTCGCCTGCGCCGAGAATGTTACCTGCGGCAGCCACCCTTTCGCGGCGTTGGCAAGCGAGTAGCCCTCCGTCCGATCGATCAGTTCCAACTGACCGATCACCGGCCAGTTGGCCCGTGCCCGATCGTAGCAATCTTCGATAGTCACATGCGCCTTCTGCGCCCGCGCCGTGCCGGACATTCCCGCCATCGTTGCGCACAGGAGCGCCAAAATTGTTCGTCTCATAACCGTATGCGTGATAATACCGTTTCGATGATCTCGCCGCGCCGCGCCGCAAGCCACTCCTCCGCCGCATCGTCGGGCAACGTGGTGACGTGTCGCACGGCGGGCAGCATGAGGAACGGCGCAATGTTGAGCGACATGACCGTCGCCACGAGGTCGAACGTCGTGATGGGCCGAATCGTTCCCCGAGCCACCTCGCGCTGAAGTTCGACATCGAGCATGGAAAATATCTCCCGCGGATAGTGCCCGTGCCTGTCGAGCAAGGGGGCGAATCGCCCGGGATTGTCGAGCAGTTCACCGACGATGAAAGGGACGAAGAAGGGATTTTGGACGAGGAAATCGAAATGCGCCCCCACCATCCGCGCGATCTTCTCCTCGAAACTTCCCTCGCCCTCGTCAATGGCCAGAATGTGGCCCGCTATGTAGCTTATCTTCTCTTCGAACACCTGCTCGAAAAGTTTCTCCTTCGTGCGATAGTAGTAGTGCACCAGCGCTTGGTTGCATCCCACCCGGTGGGCTATCTGCCCCATCGTCGTCTTTGCGAAACCCTGCTCCAAAAACAGATCCTCGGCTGTCTTGAGAATGCGCGCTTCCATGTATTCACCCTCGGTCTTCATTGTTTTAACCATATTATTTAATTGCAAAATTAAATATAAAAATTAAATTTCCAAATTAATCGCCCGGATTTCTTTTTTAACTACATTTGCCGTATGTGACAACACAACTACCATGCAAACTAAAAAATGCTTATGAAACGAATTTTTATTGCGGCACTCGTGTGTGCCATGCCGCTTTTTGCTGTGGCCCAGGATCCAGATCTTCACATCTACCTCTGCTTCGGCCAGTCCAACATGGAGGGTAACGCCCGCCTCACCGAACAGATCGACCGCGAGGGGGTCGACCCCCGGTTCATGATGCTCTCGGCCGTCGACTTCCCCGACGTGGGGCGCAAGATGGGTGAGTGGTACACCGCGGTGCCACCTCTGGCGCGGCCAGGCACAGGTCTCGGCCCTGTGGACTGGTTCGGTCGCACTATGGTGCAGAACCTTCCGCAGAACGTGCGCGTGGCCGTTGTGATGGTGGCTATCGGCGGCTGCAAGATCGAACTGTTCGACCGCGACAACTACACCTCCTATGCCGCCACGGCTCCCGGTTGGATGAAGGGCATGATCGAGTCCTACGGCGGCAACCCCTACGCCCGCCTCGTGGAGCTTGCGCAAAGAGCTCAGAAGAAGGGTGTTATCAAAGGCATACTGCTACATCAGGGCGAATCGAACACCGGTGACCCGACGTGGCCTGCCAAGGTGAAGGGCGTCTACAATAACCTGCTCTCCGATCTGGGTCTCGAACCCGATTCGTTGCCCCTGCTGGCGGGCGAGGTGGTTCACGGCGATCAGGGAGGTGTGTGCGCGTCGATGAACGAAATCATTCGTTCGCTACCCGCCACCGTGCCCCAGGCATGGGTGATCCCGTCGAGCGGTTGCGCTGTGGCACGCGACAATCTTCACTTTTCAGCTGCCGGTTACCGCGAGTTGGGACGCCGCTACGCCGCACGCATGCTCTCGCTACTGGAGTATTAGAGCATACTTAAAACACAGATCGCAATGAAGAAGTTGATCGTGCCGGCGCTGATGGCTATGGCTCTTGTGTCGTGTCGAGGGGTGGAGAGTAGCTCCACCCCCGACTATTGGTTCGACCGTCCGGCCGCGGCGTGGGAGGAGTCGATCCCGTTGGGTAACGGCCGCATGGGCATGATGCCGTGGGGCGGCGTGGAGAGCGAGCGGATCGTGCTGAACGAGATATCGCTATGGTCTGGCAACTGCTGGGACTCCGATAATCCAGACGCGTTGGGCCACCTGTCCGAGATTCGCCGCTTGCTCTTCGCCGGGCGCGAGGCCGAGGCGCAGAGGCTGATGTACGGCACATTCACCTGCTTGGGCGAGGGGAGCGAGGGGCCCGATTATGGCTGCTATCAGAACTTCGGCAACCTGTGGCTCGACTTCACCGGGGTCGGAAGCACCGACACTGTGACCGAAAATTACAGGCGCGAACTCGATCTCGACCGCGCCGTCTCCTGCACGACTTTCACCCGCAACGGCATAGACTTCACGCGCGAATACTTCACCTAGTTCACTCGCGACGTCGGCGTGGTGCGTCTCACTGCCTCCGAACGCGGGGCAGTAAGTTTTGCGCTCCGTTTTGAGCGCGACGAGAGATTCGCGGCCGAGGCATCGGGCGACCAGCTTACCTTCCACGGCCAACTTCCCGCCGGTGAAGGCCACGAGGGCATGTGCTATTACGGCCGGGTGAAGGTGATGCCGCGCGGAGGCACTCTCACCGCCGTGAACGACGGACTTACAGTGACCGGGGCCGACGAGGTGCTTTTGTTAGTCTCGCTCGCCACCGACTTCGCGGGTCTGCCCGAGAGTGAGCCGCTGGCCGATTACGACGCCGGCGATCCGGCGCTAAAAACCGCAGCGCTACTCGAAGGGCTGCCCGACTACAAAACGCTTTTGAAGGAGCATGCCGCCCGTTACGGCGAGATGTTTCACCGCGTGAGCCTAACACTGCCGCGCAACGTCAACTCCACGCTGCCGACCGACCGGCGACTCGCCGCCTTCGTAGCCGACCGCACCGACGCCGACTTGGCAAACCTCTATATGCAATTCGGCCGCTACCTGCTCATCTCGTCGACCCGTCCCGGCGGACTGCCGCCAAACCTTCAGGGGCTGTGGGCGCCGCAGATACAAACCCCGTGGAACAGTGACTACCATCTCAACATCAACCTCCAGATGAACCACTGGGGCACCGAGACGCTCAATCTGCCCGAGTTGCACCACCCGCTGTTCGACTACACCGCATCGCTCATCGCACCCGGCAGCCGCACCGCCCGCATCTATTACGGCAGCGAAGGATGGACGACCCACATTCTGGGCAACGTGTGGGGCTTCACTTCGCCCGGCGAACATCCGTCGTGGGGCGCGACAAACACCTCCGGCGCGTGGCTGTGCCAGCACCTGTGGGAACACCACGCCTTCGCTCCCGACACCGACTGGCTGCGAACCGTCTACCCCGTGATGCGGGGCGCGGCGAGGTTCTTCGAAGATATTCTGGTGGAAGACCCGCGCACGGGATGGCTCGTGACGGCGCCCACCACCTCGCCCGAAAACACCTACGTCACCCCCGGCGGCGAGAGGGTGAGTGTGTCGCCCGGCAGCACGATGGACGACCAGATCATTCGCGAACTGTTTACCAACACCGTCGCCGCGGCGCGTCTGCTGGGCATAGACACCGAGTGGTCCGCCGATCTCGAAGCTCTTGCCTCGCGCCTCAAACCCACCACCGTCGGTCGCCACGGCCAAGTGATGGAGTGGCCTTTCGACTGGGACGAGGCCGAACCGCATCACCGCCACGTGTCGCAGCTCTACGGTCTCTACCCCGGAGCCGAACTTACATGGGGCCGCACTCCCGAACTGATGGATGCCGCCCGCGTGACACTCGAACGACGGGGCGACGACTCGACAGGTTGGTCGATGGCGTGGAAGATAGCTTTCTGGGCACGGTTGCACGACGGCACAAGGGCGTGGAAACTTTTCGGCAACCTGCTCCGTCCCGCCGCGGTCGGCGGCGCCATTCGGTACAGCGGCTCCGGCGGTGGCACCTATCCCGCACTCTTCAGCGCCCACCCGCCAATGCAGATCGACGGCAACTTCGGCGGCTCGGCGGCCGTGGGCGAGATGCTCATGCAGAGCCACGAGGGGTTCATCAGGCTGTTGGCCGCCGTTCCGCCCGAGTGGAGCGAGGGCAGGGTGAGCGGTATGAGAGCAAGGGGAGGTTTCACGGTGGGCTTCGAGTGGAGCGACGGGAAGGTGACGCGAGCCGAGATAGAAGCCACGCACGATGGCCCGCTCGTCCTCCAACACAACCCCGCCTCCGAACTCCTGCGCCGCGAAATGAAAAAGGGCGAACGAGTCGCCCTAAAATTCTGAGAAAACCCACAGACTACTATCTCTTGATAGTGATCATAGTATAGGAGTAGCGCGGGAAGGTGTAGGCGGCGTCGCGGCTACGGATGGTGGCCTGAGTGCGCACCGGCACCACGGTGTCCTTGTTTTCATAAGTGTTGTAGGCCGTCAGGTCGCAATCGCCGATCGTTATCACCTGCGCCCGCGAGCCGAAACGGAATCCCGCCACGTTAATCACCGCCTGGGCCGGAGCGTCGGTCAGGTTCACCACGTAGAGCGTCAGTTCGTTGCCCGCGTCGTTGATCTTTGCCATCACGTCGAGGGTGGGATCGTCGCTGCTGGTTGCCTGCACAACGTTGGGTTTCCACGTCTCCATCATCATTTCGTCGATGTGTGCCGAGGGCTGGAACCAGATCGCGTCTGGCGTGTAGTGGATCCTGCCCTGATTCCACATGTAGTGCAGACCGTGGGGCTGGAAGGTGTTGGCCGTGCCGAGAGCCGTGAAGTGGTCGCCGTAACGCTGGAGCGTGTTCCAGTTGTGGGCGTGGGCCAGTCCGCGATCCCAGTCGCAGCGCTGTCCGTTCTCCTCCATGTCCAACAGGGCGATTTTAAACCCGGGATGATCCTTGGCAAGTTCGTTTTGGAGCGTGATGCCCATGCTGTTCTCGAAGTTGGCGCCGCCGTCGGCAAAGTTACGCGAGCCGCTGTAATGGGAGTCCCACGCCAGCTTGTCGCCCTTGCCCTGGGCTATGAACCATCCGGCGAGTTCCGAGGCGAGACGGTATTGCATCCCCAGATTCTGTTCGGCCTGTTCCAATTGCTGGCGCAGGGCGCGGTTCTGCTGTCCGGCCTGACCCTGTTCGGGGGCGGGGAGTGCGGCCACCTGACGGCGCAGTTCCTCGATCTGTTGGCGCTGCTGCTCCGATCCGCCGCGGATGTATCCGTTGCCGCCGATGTTGAGCGAGGTCATGATCGAGATCGACGGGTCGGCCTCCCATGCGGCGAGGGCGAACTTCTTCATCGCCGCCACGTAGCCCGGCGAGATACCGCGCTCGTTGTCCACCTGAATGTACTTCAGACCGTAGGGTTCCGGGTGGCCGTCGGCCGCCCTGACTGCACCCCACGTCGAGGTGACGGGGCCGTTGGCGTATTCCACGAAGTCGCGGATGTCCTCGGCGTTTTCGTTCATGCTCATACCTATGATGGCAATGGCGTCGATGGCTTCGGCAGCCTGCAACATCTCGATGAACCCGAAACTGTGGGTGGCGTAGGCGTTGAAACCGCTGCGGAAGGTCGTGCGGCGTTCGTCGACCGGGCCGCGCATCTTTTTCCAGCGATACTGATAGGTGTCGGCGCCCACGTCGACCATCGACCCGTTGTAGCGGAACACGGTGATGCCCTGCTTCTTGAGCGCGTCGGTAAACTTGGTGCGGATGGGCCAGCCGCCCGGAATGCGAGCCCACGTGCCCGGCTGCAGGAATGCGAAACCGAGGTCGATGGTGCCCGGAGCCTTGAGCGAGATGCCGAAGCTGCCGTTGATCGTCTCACCGCTCGGGGTGAGCTCGAAAGTCACCCGTTCGTAAGATCCGTCGCCGCGCAGCGGGTAGCTTTTCTCGGCCAGCACGGCCCCGTTTTCGTTCCTCAGCGAGAGGTGGATGGTGGTGGGCGCGTCGGCCTTCACGCGGAGAACGCCGTCGTAGGGTTTACCCGCCTCGTACTGGATGCCCGAGCGGTAGAGGCCGTGGTTTGTGATGCCCACCTCGCCGCTGCCGCCGGTGAAGGCGATGCGCTGGGTTTGGCGGCCCATCCACGCCTGGCCGTCGCGAACCAGAGTGTAGGCGAACCGGGGCGAACCGGAAGTCATCTTCGACCAGTACTTCGACACCTGTTCGGGGCCGTTGATTCGCTCCATCATCGTGCGCTGGATCTCGGGGGGCAGGTTGTCGTAGGTGAGGAAGCGGCCGGGGAATCTCCATCCCGACAGGTTGTGCGGCGAACCGAACCGCCCGGCGGTATAGATGTCGTTGGAGTTGAAGTCGTACTTCTCGGTGAGGTTGTTCCACGAGATGCGGTTGTAGATGTCGCTTTGGGTGAGCAGGTGGGGTATGCGCCGCTCGTCGAGCACGACGTAGACCTTGGAGTAGTCCTTGCGGTCGAGGTTCAGGAAATCGACGTCGATCCCCTCTTCGAACGCCTCGCCGTGGATGAGCTGGCTCAGGAGTCCGCCGTTGGTTTGGTTGTTGAGGTCTTCGGTGTTGGTACCGTTGAACAGTTTGGTGACGGTGGCGATCTTCTTCGTCGCGTCGACGTCGATGCGCACCGGCCCGCCGCTCTGTGCGGCCACCGGTCCGGCGGCCAACAGGAGGGTCAGGCTGACAGTAGATAAAATCCGTTTCATACGCTGATAAATTGAGTGGTTTTTGGTTGTTGTTGTTTGTCGATAAAATATCAAAGGAAAGGAGAACGTTTGTCGTTTATATTAGTCGGCTTTTCCTGCCCCGCCGCCTTTGTACTGCCTATTCCGCAATGTAGATGGTCACCCTCCGCCTTTGGCCATTGACGGGCGGAACTGTCGAGTTGGGCAGGGACAGATTAACGTGACCGTAACCGCCGTACAAATTCGAGGACACCTGAATCCCGTAATCCATCTGTGCCGTTATACGCAAATCCGACTGACTTGCGCTGGACACGAAAACATTCAGATTGAGATTGCTGATCGTTGCTCTCGGAAATCCCGCAAACGTGGTGCCAGGATAGTTGGGATATCCTGCACTCTGCCCCCGGTACATCGAATATATATCCTCGCTGAACATGTTGACGTATGCATTTCCCACACTTCCACTCAACCCGACGTGTACATCGTTCAAGTGCTGGTATGTGTCATTGTAGACCAGGAAATCTATGGCGGTTTGAACATAGGATGGATTCGCGGCGAAAGAAACCGCAGTGTGGGCATTCACCAAACCCCGGCCCGTCTGATCGTTCCATGATGAACTGTTACTTGCTGTAATTTCGATAATGTCGGAAACCTGATGACTGGTCAAATTCGGATTCACCGAAAGAATCAACGCCGCGATGCCAGAGACTTGCGGAGCGGCGAAAGAGGTACCCGAGATACCGGTAGCATAACCACTGTTGATCGTTGTTGACCTCAAATTATTACCGGGAGCAACAACATCCAAAGCAGTCCCATAATTGGAGTCAGACCACCGCATTCCGTTTTGAGAAATCGCTCCTACAACTAAAAGTCTTGAATCTATTGCTTTGGGATAGTTTACAGAAGAATTACCTTGATTCCCCGAAGAAAAAACCACAACGCGATCTTTATTAAGAGCATTTATTATTCCTGCCTCAAGATTGGAATCATTTCCATAAGGATACCACCATGAGCAACTGATTACCTTTGCTCCATTATTCACTGCGTGGTTGAATGCCTCTCGGTATCGAATACCTGAAGATATTATTCCGTTTGTTTCCAACCTAAGACTGATGGGTAAGATTTTTGCACCGCAGGCAATGCCCGCAACGCCGACACCATTATTGGGTCTTGCTCCGATAAATCCGGCAACCATAGTTCCATGAGATCCATCCACATAATTCGGACTGTTGCCGGTATGCGCATCCCATCCGGGTAATACATTATAGAGGTCGGGATGGTTTGTTTGTACTCCCTCGTCGATAATTGCAACCGTAACATTAGATGAAGCCTGCGGTACAATCGTTCTCGCGTTGCAATAATTAACATCAATACCCGGATATGATGTATTATTCAGATGCCACAGATAACCATTGGTAAACCAGGGTTCATTGATACAATCGAACTCGGCCTTAATAATAAAATCAGCATTGGACTCTTCAAACAAACCGGTTTCATAAAACAGGTTCGCCATTTCAAGAGAGTTTCCTTTGGACATGTTGGTGCAAGCTAAATAATACCATCCCTGTATATCTTTATCTGCGCCTAACAGTTCAACCGAATTTTCCTTTGCCAACTCTTCCAATTGCGCCAAGTCCGTCCCAGGTTTCAAAAGGACAAGAAACAGATTTGTTATCCCGATTTCACCTCCATCTTCCGCTCTGTAATAGGGCGCCCAATAAAGCGCAGAGGATAATGTTTCGGTTGCTTTTTCGTATCTGTCTTCAATGGTCGCGGTCTTGTAATCGGTGAATTTCTTCACTCCTGAACCGGTCAATTCGCATGAATAGGAGTAAAATTCTTTCCACTCCTCCTCATAACTGAGTTTTATACCTGTTTGCGACAATTCCCCTTTGAATCTTTCCTCATCCGCGGAGTAGAACATCACATAGGATTTATTGTCCATTTTCCGGAGAGGGATTTTTTCCCCCTTGTACCAGTAATAATCCGTCGTAGCGAAATCTGCCGCACGGGTAATGGCGTCCATTTCCTCATTTTCTATCGCATCTTCCTTTGCGCAGGAAAAAAGGCATCCCGATAAGATCAGAGAAAACGCGATGAGTTTAAATGCTCTTGTTTTCATGGCTTCTAATAAGAAAATGTTACATTCAGCTCTATTTTGCTATCGTTGCTCAATTTATCCGTGAGGATTGCAACCTGCCAATCTTGCATCATATCCGTTGGACCCAATTTTATTTCGACACTACATTTGTATTTGCCTGCCGAAAGTTGCTGTAAACTTTGAACAATTTTGTTCGAAAGACCATTGGGTGCCGTACCACTTGCCAACAGCAGCGTCTTTTTCGTGAAGTCGATCTCGGGATAGTCGCCCTCGACATACTTTATCAGCTCCTCGTCGCTGTTAATGACAAGGAGTTTACTTTGCCCGTCATAGCCGGAGCCGAAATTGACCCATCGGGCCGTGGATCCCTCTCCGAAAGAGTACTCGGCGAATGGGACGTCTTCCCTCTGCTGTTCTTCGTTCTGTTCATTCCCTGTCGGCTCTTCGTTTTGTCCGGGTTCGTCCGGCTCATTGTTGCAAGCCGTAACCGCGGCGCCGAGGGCGCTCATGAGCACTCCCGCGCAAATCAATGTCAACATCTTTTTCATGATGGTTGGTTTCATGGTTAATTAATTAGTTTTACACTCAGTTCAACATTGCTGTCGTTGCTCAATTTATCAGTGAGGATTGCGACCTGCCAAAAATCAAGAGCAGCTCCATCGCCCATTGTTACGTCAATATACAGTTGATGGCTTTCTGCGGAAGGTTTCTTAAAATATTTGACGATCGGTTCAGTGCCTGACTGCGGCGTTACGCCGCAGTCAGCAGTAATGTGTGTTTCGTGAAATCGACGGCGGGATAATCCCCCTCGACATACTTTTCCATCTCCTCGTCGCTGTTGATTACGAGAAGTTTACTTTTGTAGCCTTGTTCGTCATAGCCCGGGCCAAGATCAACCCCGAGGGCCGGGGATTTCTCTCCGAAAGAGTACACGGTGAACGGAACGTTTTCCCCTGTCGGTTCATCTTTCTGTTCACCGGGCTGTTCTTCCCCTCTCGACCCTTCCTGTTGTTGTCCGGGGTTTTGGGGTTCGTCGTTGCAGGCCGTAAACGCGGCGCAGAGGGCGCTCATGAGCACTCTCGCGCAAAGTAACATCGAAACCTTTTTCATTTGCGTAAATAATTTAGTTGTTTGAACTTCTCCTTATTAGTCGTTAAAACTCTCCTTTGCAGAACCTCTGCAAGTCGTAAATGCCTGCGCTTGTACACGTTTCCGCCTTTGTACCGCCTATTCCGCAATGTAGATGGTCACCCTCCGCCTTTG
>JAITWC010000175.1 GCA_031285485.1 Alistipes sp. | reverse complement strand
ATATGGTACAACAAAATCAGAAGACACAAAGCTCTGAATAATATGACGATAGACGAGTTCTGGAACCTTAACAAAATATCGGCTTAACTTTTTGTGCGGCGAAAGTTGGGAAATCCACTCGTCTTTTATCTTCTGCCACGCTTCGTTGAGATTGGCAGACCGTGATTTCTTGAGGTTCGCGTGACTGAATTTTCGGTCAATGTCGGAACCTTTGAAGGTGATGCCGTCCTTCTCGAACGACACGCCCTGAATGTTCTCCGGCGATTCGACCGTACCGCGACGGTACTTGTATTGCACGGTGACTCCTGCTTGCCGGAGCCGTTGTTCAAGGCCGATGAACGTTCTGCATTTCGGCAGGTTAGCGGCGATCTCATCGTGGATTTGATACTTCACCTTATCCGCGCCCGTCAGTTTCGGACGGTTCAAGTTCTCTTTTCCCGTGTCGGTCTTTCAAGCTGTGCGGTGTGCGGTCACGCTTGTGCAAGGCGACTGGGAACCGGTCGTGCGAAACCTCGACATCCTCGTCGCTGTAACGCAGTTCCTGCGTGGCAAAATCCGCCGTGGGCATTCCCAAACGCTGTGAGCGTTCCCTCCCGCTGCCGGTGTTCCGGCCTATTCCAACGGGCGGACGCGCATCTCCACGCCGGAGCCTTCGATCAGGCGGGCGAGTCTCCCGAGGTCGGTTCGGTGGTCGGTGCCGCCGTAGTGGTAGGGGTAGAAGATCCGCGGCCCTATCGCCCGCACGGCCCGGGCCGCCTGCCCCTCGGTCATGGTGTAGGGCAGGTTGACGGGCAGGAAGGCGATGTCTATGCCGTGGCCCTCGTCCCGACGGGCACCCAGCGCCATCATCTCGGGCGTGTCCTCGGTGTCGCCCGCCACGTAAACGCGCGTGCCGCCGAAAGCGAGTATCCACCCGTTGTGCGCGCGCGCCGCGGGGTGGAAGTTCTGTTTCTCGGGCGAGGTGTTGTAGGCCGGAAAAGCCTCCACCGTCACCCAACCCAGGTCGCGCACATCGCCGTGGGCCATGATCTCGCCGCTTCCCCAAGCCTCCGCCGCCGTTCGGTTCCCGAAACCGGCGGTACCCTCCTTGCGGAGCGACCCGATGGCTTTGGCGTCGAGGTGGTCGCCGTGTTCGTGGCCGACGAGCACGAGGTCGGCTTTGGGCAGGGCGGAGTAGTCGGCGTAGTCGCCCACCGGGTCGATGTAAACGTGTCGGCCGCCGTACTCGAAAGCGATGCTGCCGTGGCCGAAGAAGGTGATCACAAGTTCGCCGCCGTCGCGGGTCGTGATCGTGTCCGAAGGGTGCGCGGGCGCCTGCCTGCACGCCTGAGCGCCGAATATTGCCGCCATAACCAATAAAATCGATCTTTTCACACGTAAATAAAATCTGTTCGGGACACCGTTCCCGGAGGGCTTCGGTCGTTTGCCAAGACTTAGCAGGCGGTGAATCCCGTCGTTTGGTCGTTTGCCAAGCCTTAGCAGGTGGTGAATCGCGTCGTTCGGGGGTTCATAAAGCCATCGGAGTGAGCCGCACGTTGCGGAATTCCACCGGGCCGCCCTCGCTCTGGAGTGCGATGTGGCCGCCGGGGAGCGACATTCCCGTGGCTTTGTTTTGCAGCACGTCGTTGATGGTGACGGTGATCTCGCCGCCCAGACACACTATCTCGGCGCGGTTCCACTGTCCGGCGGGCAACTCGCTCGACCCGGAGATTTTGGGTATCACCACCACCGAGCCACTCCTGTCGGCGATTTCGGCGGTGCGCGCGCCCGCCAGACCCAACAGGTCGCCGGCGCTGCCCGACATAAGCTGGCACTCGAAACACTGCGGCAGGCCCTGGTCGGGGAGCTGCATACGCTGGAAGATGCCGCTGTTGGTCGGTTCGCCCGGCCAACGCCACTCCACTTCGAGCTTGTAGTCGGTGTAGGTCGCCTCGGTGCGGATGTAGCCCATCGGGCCGCTGAGGCAGATAACCCCGTCGCGGACGGTGAATTCTTTGGCCGTATCGAGCGAGTCGGCGGTCAGATAGCCCACCCATCCGGTGAGGTCGGTGCCGTTGAACAGTTCGATCGCGGCGGGTTTCGGGGCGCACGAGCCCAGTGTGATCGCGGCGCAGGCGATGAGTTTTGTAATCGTTTTCATGATCGGGTCTATTTAAAGTATTTGTATTGGAATATCGCGAGGTAGAACACGGCGATGGAGATGTAGCTGTCGGCTATGTTGAACACCGGCGCGAAGAAGGTGAACACCCCGTCGGAGCCGGACAGCCAGCCCAGCCATCCCGGCATGTCGTGGACGGTGAAGAGCGGGAAGTAGAGCATGTCGACCACCTTGCCGTGTAGGAACGTGCCGTAGCCGCCCCCCGGAGGGAAGAGCGAGGCCACGGTGGAGTAGGTGCTTTCGGAGAAGACGAGTCCGTAGAACGCGCTGTCGATGATGTTTCCCAGCGCCCCGGCCAGCACCAGCGATATTCCGACGATCACTCCGGCGGGTGCGCGCCGCTTCCACAGATGGTTTATGAACAGGCCGATGGCGGTGACGGCCGCGATGCGGAAAAGGCTCAGGATCAGTTTGCCGTGTGGCCCGCCGAGCGACATTCCCCAGGCGGCCCCCTCGTTCTCGATGAAGTATATCTGGAACCAGTCGCCGAACACCGGGATGCTTTCGCCCAGCGTCATGTGGGTTTTGATCCAGAGTTTCACTATCTGGTCGAACACCAGCAGGCCGACGATCAACAGTGCGATGTGTTTTCTCTTCATGGTCACAAAGATAGCGGGCTTATCCGTGGTACGCAAATTATTTTTCGATAATCGCGCGGCTTATTTTCGATATCGGCAACATTTTTGCCACATCCGCGGCAGGCGGACCGGAGGCTCTGAAAAGTTTCTGAACCCGGCCCGACCCCTCGGCGGACACTTTGCAAAGTTTCAGAACCTCCGCCGACCCCTCGGCGGGCACCTTGCAAAGTTTCAGAGCCTTCAAACCGGGTTCCGGGCGGCGATTTCACCTGTTCCGTGTCGAGAGCAGTCCGCAGGCGGCCTCGATGTCTTCGCCGCGGGAGGCGCGGACGGTGGTTCGGATGCCGCGGCGGGTGAGGTTGTCGCGCAGGCGTTCCATCGCGTCGGCGGGCGGACTGAAGAACGGCGAGCCGGGGATCGTGTGGAAGCGGATCAGGTTGAGGCGGCACGACAGCCCGCCCAGCAGCTTCACCAACCCCGCGACGTGGCGCGGCGAGTCGTTGAGTCCGCTCATCACTATGTACTCGAAACTGATGCGCCTCTGAGGTTCGAGGGGGTAACGGCGGAGCGTCCCGACGATCCCTTCGATGGGCCAGGCGCGCTCGACGGGCATGATGGCCGCCCGTTCGTCGTGGAAAGGGTTGTGGAGGCTCACGGCGAGGTGCACGCGGCTCTCCCGCAGGAATCGTTCCATCGCCGGCGCCACGCCCGCCGTCGAGAGGGTGATCCGCGTGGGGCTCCAGCCGTAACCCCACTCCGAGGTGAGGATGTCCAGAGATTTCAGCACCTCGTCGGGGTTGTCGAGCGGCTCGCCCATGCCCATGTAGACGATATTGGTGAGGGCGTCGCGCTCCGGGAGCGAGGCGAACTGGTTGAGTATCCCGCCCGCGGTCAGGCTGCGCAGCAACCCCTGCCGCCCCGTGGCGCAGAACACGCACCCCATCCGGCAGCCGGCCTGCGACGAGAGGCACAGCGTCGCCCGTTTCGTTTCGCGTTCCCGGCCGTCGTCGGGTATCATGGCCGCCTCGATCGCCGCGCCGCCCGCGGCCTCGAAAAGATATTTCCTGGTTCCGTCGGCCGAGACGGTTTCGCGAACGGGCGGGGTCAGGCCGATCTCGAAACGCTCGGCGAGGGCGGTCCGGTGCGCGGCCGAGATGTCGGTCATTGCCGCGATGTCGACCGCGCCGCGCCGGTAGAGCCACGCCGCCATCTGTCCCGCCGCGTGGCGCGGCATTCCCAGCCCGGCCGCGACCTCCCGCAGCTCGGCCGGCGTCTTTCCGTAAAGCATCTCCTTCATAATCCCGTCAATGCGCTTCGAGCCAGTTGTCGCCCGCGCCGATCTCGGCCACGAGGTCGACCTCCAACCGCGCGGCACCCTCCATCTCGCGAACGACCAGCGCGGCGACCTCCTCCCGTTCACTCCTCAGCGTGTCGATCACCACCTCGTCGTGCACCTGAAGTATCATGCGCGACCGCAGCCCGGCCTCGCGCAGCCCGCGGAAGATGCGGATCATGGCGATCTTCATTATGTCGGCCGCGCTGCCCTGGATCGGGGCGTTGATGGCGTTGCGTTCGGCCAGTCCGCGCACGGCGGCGTTGCGCGAGTCGATGTCGGCGAGGTACCGCCTGCGCCCGAAGATCGTCTCTACGTAACCGGTGCCTCTCGCCTCGGCCACCACACGCTCCATGTACGCCTTCACTCCGGGATAGGAGCGGAAGTAACCCTCGATGATCGCCCCCGCCTCGCCGCGCGGAATGGCCAGCCTCTGCGCCAGCCCGAAGGCCGAGATGCCGTAGATTATTCCGAAGTTCGCGGTCTTCGCGCGCCGCCGCTGCTCCGATGTGACTTCCCCCGGTGCGACGCCGAATATGCGGGCGGCTGTGGCGCGATGGATATCCTCGCCGGCGCGGAAAGCCCCGATCATCGCGGGGTCGCCGCTCAGGTGCGCCATGATGCGCAGCTCCACCTGCGAATAGTCGGCCGACAGCAGCACATGGTCGGCGTCGGAGGCCACGAACGCGCGGCGGATCGTGCGCCCCTGCTCCTCGCGGATCGGTATGTTCTGAAGGTTGGGGCCCGTCGACGACAGTCGGCCCGTCGCGGTGACGGCCTGATTGTAGGATGTGTGTATGCGGCCGGTGACGGGATTGACCAACCCGGGCAGCGCCTCCACGTAGGTCGACAGCAGCTTTTTCACCCCGCGGAATTCGAGGATCGCCGCTACCACTTCGTGCCGGCCCGCCAAACCCTGCAACGTCTCCTCGTCGGTGGCGTACTGCCGCGTCTTGGTCATCCTGGGTTTGTCGCCGCCCAGCCGCAACTTGCCGAAAAGCACCTCGCCCAATTGCCGCGCCGAGTTGACGTTGAGGCCCGGCTCGGCGGTAAGTTCGCGGATGCGGTTTTCGAGCGCGGCGAGTTGTCCGGCGAGTTCGACGGCGTAGTCGGCCAGAATCGCGGTGTCGATCCTCACTCCTTCGCGCTCCATCGCGGCGAGCACGTCCACGAGCGGCTCCTCGATGTCGAGGTATAGCTTCTCAAGCCCCTGCTCCACCACTTTCGGCCACAGCGCACCGTACAGACGCAGCGTCACGTCGGCATCCTCGGCGGCGTATTCGGCCACGCGGTCGGGTGGCACCATGTCCATCGTGACGGCCCTCGCGCCCGACCCTATAAGCGCCGAGATGGGGATCGGATCGTAGCCCAGAAACGTGCGCGACAGGTGATCCATGCCGTGCCTCGACTCCGGGTCGAGCAGATAGTGCAACAGCATGGTGTCGTACTTGCGGCCACTCACCCCAATGCCCGCGGCGGCCATGAATTCGTCGTCGAACTTTATGTTCTGGCCGATCTTGGCCACGCTTTCGTTTTCGAACAGTGGCCGTAGTATCGCAAGGCGTGCGTTGCGCGTGTCGGGCGCGAGTGGCACCCACCATGCATGACCCGGAGCGGCAGCGAGCGAGATGCCTATCATCCTGTCGCCGTGGCTGTCGTAGCCGGTGGTCTCGGTGTCGTAGGCAAATTCCGGGAGTTTCTCAAGCTCAGTCACCACTTCCCGCAACTCCTCGTCGCTCCCCACGGTGCGGTAGTCATGCGGCGTGGTGGTAATGTTCTCATGGGCCGGAGCGGAGGAAAACAGGTCGGGTTGTTCTTGTAGCGCCTCGACGGGCGTGAAAAGATCGGGTTGTTGCGGTTTCGGTTGTTGAGGCGGGGCTTTTTTCTCCTCTTCGTAATTCGTAATTCGTAATTCGTAATTATTCGCCGAAGGCGAAACCGAACCCACACAAATCGCCGCCGAAACAAACGGCGACCGGCTGTTGGAAGCCATCTCCCGAAGGAACGACGTGAAACCCAACTCGGTGTAGACCTCCCGCAAAGCATCGCAATCGGGATCGCACATCTCAAGCTCCGAGGGTACAAAATCGACCGGCACCTCGGTGTCGATAGTCACAAGCCGTTTGGCCAGCAACAACTGCTCGCGGTTGGTCACGATGCTCTGCCCCGCCCGGCCGCCGAGCTCTCCGCTCTCCGCCGCGGCGAGTATATTCTCCACCGTGCCATATCGCCCCACAAGTTTCGCGGCCCCCTTCTCGCCGATGCCCGGCACCCCCGGCACGTTGTCCGAGGCGTCGCCCCACAGCGCCAGAATGTCGATCACCAGCCGCGGGTCGTCAACCCCGTATGCCGCACGGATCGCCGCGCGGTCTACTGTCTCGACCCCCTCGCCGCCGCGCCCCTGCTTGTAGATCACCGCGGTGTCGGTCACCAATTGTCCGTAATCCTTGTCCGGTGTCACCATCACCGTATGGTATCCCGCGGCGGAAGCCTTCACCGACAGTGTGCCGATCACGTCGTCGGCCTCCCATCCAGGCACCTCCAACACGGGGATGCACATCGCCTCAAGGATGCGTTTTATATACGGCACCGCCTCCACTATGTCTTCGGGCGTTGCGCTGCGGTTGGCTTTATATAAAGGGTACAGTTCATGCCGGAAGTTGCCTCCCCGCGGGTCGAATGCCACGCCGAGGTGGCGCGGCCGCTCGCGAACGATGATGTCGCGCAGGAACTTGGCGAAACCGAACACCGGCGAAGTGTTCATCCCCGCCGCGTTGCGCATCGGCCGCCCGATGAAAGCGTAGTAAGCCCTGAATACGAGGGCGTATGCGTCAAGTAAGAATAATTTCTGCATAGGAAGTGGCGGTTTCGGAGAGACGGATGGCGTGAAGTGTTACGCCGGGCGGCAGCGCGGGACGCAGCAAATCGGCGAAATGACGGACGAGGTTTTCGCTCGTGGGCTGCCACTCCACCATACGCACCCCATCGTAGTGAGCCGCCATGGCATCGATCAGCGCTCTGTTTTCAGCCGTCCGCCGTACCACGAAGGCGTGGTCGAAACGTGCGAGTATCTCGTCCGATACGATCCGCTTCAGGTCGCCGAAATCGACCACCATTCCCTGCTTGGGCGAGTCACAGTCTGCCGAAGGCTCGCCACCCACCGTCACCCACAACCGGTAGGAGTGTCCGTGGATGCGGCTGCAAGCACCGTCGTGGCCCTCCAACGCGTGGGCCATCTCAAAGGAAAACTCTTTCGTCACCCTCATCATAGCACATTCTCGATGGAGACCTGCCGCGAGAAGGTTTCGTCGAGCGATATGAAGGTCTCGGTGGTGATTACGCCCTGCACGGTGAGTATTTTGTCGAATATGGTGTGCATCAGGTGTTCGTTGTCGCGGCAGTAGACCTTTATGAAGAGGTTGTATTTACCCGTCAGGAAGTAGCACTCCACCACCTCGGGCACTCGGCGCAACGCCTCGATGGTGCTGTCGTGGAGCGACACCTCGCGTAGTTGGATGCCGATGAAGGTACACACGTCGAAACCGAGGCTCTTTGGGTCGACTATTAGGCGCGTGCCTTGAATCACTCCCGTGTCGGTCAGTTTTTTGACCCTTTGGTGTATGGCGGCTCCGGAGATTCCACATTCGCGTGCTATCTCCAGATAGGGCATCCGGGCGTTGCGCATCATCAGGCGCAGGATGGTGCGGTCGATAGTGTCCATGTCGAGTGTCATAGCGGCGTCAGCTTATTACGTTTAGTTGTTTTCCGATCTTGACGAACGCTTCGACGCAGCGGTCGAGCGGTTCGGTGGTGTGCCTCGCCGACACCGCCGCCGGCGGGAGCGAGTTGGAGAACAGATAGGGCCGCGAGCGTTGCCTCAGAAGTTCGATGATCTCCTTGCGGCCTGTGGTGAAACCTCCTATCGCGCCGCCGAACGCCTTGCCCAGTGTGCCGGTTATAATGCCCACTTTCCCGCGCGGGTCGAACAGTTCGGTAACCCCGCGGCCGGTCGATCCCACCACCCCGGCGGAGTGACACTCGTCGACCATTACGAGGGCGTCGTATTTCTCCGCCAGCGCACAGATATCGTCGAGCGGGACGACGTTGCCGTCCATCGAAAACACTCCGTCGGTGACCACGAGCCGGAACCGCGCACCGGCGGCGGCCATCCACTGCAATCTCGGAGGATTGCGGACTTTCGATGACGCGCTCCGTATTATACAGCCCCGCCTCCCTTATACTTTGCAACTCCGCCTGCAAGTGGCGCTTCATTTCCCCGTACATAATTCTGCGATCAGTTTCGGATTGTCAGCAAAGGTAACGATTATTTTTTACTTCGGGGATTTGTTCGTACATTGCGGTGCTTTTTAACAGACATTTCATAAAACAAAATACCATAACAATGAGATCTATCGACACCTACGATTTCGGGGGCAAGCGCGCTATCATCCGCGTGGACTTCAATGTACCCCTCGACGAAAATTTCAACGTGACCGACGCAACCCGCATCCGCGCCGCGATCCCCACGATCAAAAAAGTACTGGCCGGCAGCGGCTCCGTCATCCTGATGTCGCACCTGGGCAGGCCAAAGAAGAACAACGACGACAAGTACTCGCTGCGCCACATCGTGGGCGAGGTCGAAAAACTGCTCGGCACCCCCGTTGCCTTTGCCGGCGACTCGTGGGGCGACAAGGCTGCCGAGAAGGCCGCCGCACTCAAGCCCGGTCAGGTGATGATGCTCGAAAACCTCCGTTTTTATGCCGAGGAGGAAGGTAAACCGAGGGGCCTTGCCGAAGACGCCACCGAAGAGGAGAAGAAAGCCGCAAAGTCCGAGGTAAAGGCGAGTCAGAAGGAGTTCACCAAGCGTCTCGCGTCCTACGCCGACGTCTACGTCAACGACGCATTCGGCACCGCCCACCGCGCGCACGCCTCCACCGCCCTGATCGCCGACTATTTTCCGAACGACAAGATGTTCGGCTACGTGATGGAGAACGAGTTGAAAGCGATCGATGGCGTTATGTCGAACCCCGGCCGCCCGTTCATGGCGATCCTCGGCGGCGCGAAAGTCTCGACCAAGATCGTCATTATCGAAAAACTGATGGAGAAGGTCGACAGCCTCATCATCTCGGGCGGCATGACCTACACCTTCGCCTCGGCGCAGGGTCAGGACGTGGGCGACTCGATGAACGAAAAAGATATGCACCCGCTCGCACTCGACATCATGGCCAAGGCCAAAGCTAAGGGAGTGAAGCTCTACTTCTCGCCCGACGCGCTGTGCGGAGACAAGTTCGCCGCCGACGCCAACGTCAAGGAGTGCGACGTCGACTCGATCCCCAAAGGTTGGGAAGGCATGGACATCGGCAAGAATGGTACCGCCATGTTCGTCGATGCCATCAAGGGCCAGAAGACCATCCTGTGGAACGGCCCCGTGGGAGTGTTCGAGTTCGACAAGTTCGCGGCCGGAACGCGCGCCGTGGCCGACGCCATCGTCGAGGCCACAGCCGCCGGTGCGTTCTCGCTCATAGGCGGAGGAGACAGCGTGGCCGCCATCAACAAGTTCGGCCTCGCAAGCAAAGTGTCGTATAACTCCACCGGCGGCGGCGCCCTGCTCGAATACATCGAGGGCAAGGAACTTCCCGGTGTCGCGGCGATACGAAAATAACTGCGGGAAATATGAAACGATCGATCGTTATCGGTTTGATGGCAGGTATGGCGGCTTGTGGCGGAAATGTGGAAAAAAAGGTGCCGGGGATAGACCCCGCGAATTTCGATCTGAGCGTCGCCCCGTCGGAAGATTTCTATGAATACGCCACCGGTGGCTGGCAGAAGGCCCATCCGCTCAAACCCGAGTTCGCGCGCTACGGCTCGTTCGACGTGCTCAGGGAAAACAACGAGATCCGGATCCGGGACCTGTTCGCCGAGATGGAGAAGACGACCGCGACCAAAGGCAGCGTCGAACAGAAGATAGGCGACCTCTACCGTCTGGGGCTCGACTCGGTGAGGCTCAACACCGAGAAGCTCGAACCCGTCAGGCAAGACCTCGGGACTATCGCCGTGTCGCTGGGCCGCGAAAATCTGTCGCGCCTGCTGGCCGGGATCCAGAGGGCCATCGGTTCGCCGTTCTTCTCGCCATACGTAGATGCCGACATGATGGACAGCTCCACGGGCATACTCAACCTCGCGCAGTCGGGCCTGGGGATGGGCAACCGCGACTACTATCTCGACGCCGAGAACGAGGCGATCCGCGCGGCCTACCGCACCTACATCGAGACGGTGTTCACGATGGCCGGTTACGGCGACGCGAAGGCGGCGGTCGATGCCGTCATGGAGATCGAGACTAAGATCGCCGGGGCGTCGCTCTCCAACGTCGAACTGCGCGACCCCTACAACAGTTACAACAAGGTGAGCGTCGAAGACCTCAAGGCCGACTACCCGGCGATCGACTGGGACGCGTGGTTCGAGGCGCTGAAGGTGCCCGCCGTCACCCACGTCAACGTGGCCCATCCGAAGGTTATGGCCGTTGCCAACGAAGTTCTCTCGGGCGACCGCGCCAGGCTCAACTACTATCTGGCGTTCCACATGCTCGACGCCGCGGCGGGTTCGCTCGACGACGACATGCACAACGCGAGTTTCGAGTTCCACGGCCGCACCATGTCGGGCCAGCAGGAGCCGCGCCCGCGGTGGAAACGCGCCCTGGGCGTACCCAACAGCACCCTCGGCGAGGCGGTGGGCGAGATGTACGTCGCGAAGTACTTCCCTCCGGCAAGCAAGGAGCGGATGCTCAAACTCGTGGGCGACCTTCAGACAGCGCTCGGCCGGCACATCGAAAACCTCGAATGGATGTCGGGCGAGACCAAGGCCCGGGCGCTCGAAAAGCTCGCCACCTTCACCGTCAAGATAGGCTATCCCGACAGGTGGAAAGACTACTCGACGCTTGAGATCGACCCCGCGCTCAGCTACTGGCAGAACATCAAACGCGCCGGCGCATGGCACTCCGACGACAACATGGCCGAAGCCGGTAAGCCGGTCGACAAGTCGAAGTGGTACATGAGCCCCCAGACGGTGAACGCGTACTACAACCCGTCGTCGAACGAGATATGTTTCCCCGCGGCGATCCTCCAGCCCCCGTTCTTCAACCCCGACGCCGACGACGCGGTCAACTACGGCGCCATCGGTGTGGTGATAGGCCACGAGATGACCCACGGTTTCGACGACATGGGACGGCAGTTCGACAAGGAGGGCAACCTGGCCGACTGGTGGACGGAGGCCGACGCCGAGGCGTTCAACAAGCTGGCCGACGTGCTGGTGGCCCAGTACGACGCCATCGAGGTGCAGCCGGGCCTCAACGCCAACGGACGTTTCTCGCTCGGCGAGAACATCGCCGACCAGGGAGGTTTGCGCGTGGCCTACACCGCGCTGCGCGACGCGACGGGTGGGGCCGAACCCGCGCCGATAGACGGCTTCGCCGCCGACCAGCGGTTCTACCTCGCCTACGCCGCGCTGTGGGCCCAGAACATCCGCGACGAGGAGATAGCCCGCCTCACCAAGGTGGACGAACACTCGCTCGGTAAATGGAGGGTGGACGGAGCGGTCAAAAACCTCGAATCCTTCTACCGGGCGTTCGGCATCACGGACGGCCCGATGTACCTGGCGCCCGAAAACAGGGTGGTCATCTGGTAGTTTTTACACTCGGCTGTAAAAGGAACTTGCGGGACTTCATTCCCGCAAGTTTTTTTTGTTCGATACCCGGGCCGTTCCCCTTCTCTTTCGTCCCGGCGTTGGCGGGGAGGGGAGAAGGCAGGCACGGTGCGATGGGCACGCCGGTTCCGGCGACGCTTTCCGGGGCCGGACGCGATCGAAAAGGCCCGCGCGGAACGCCGTCCGCGGACGACGGGGCAAAAGAGGGCTCGGCAATGGTTTCGTCCGCGGACGACGGGGCGAAAGAGCCCTCGGACACGCCGTCGTCCACGGACGGCGCCGCGACGGCTATCCGGTCGATCGCTCCCCCCGCGCCGCGGCCCCACCCGGCGGCGTCGGCGAACCGGTCGCCCGGCACGAAAGAGACGCCCGAAAAGCAACGCCCGCGCATCGCGCGGGCGGGTTGCAGTTCGGATCCCGATTTCAGGCCCGACCCTCAGATCGACCCCATGCGCTGTTCCAGCGCGGCGATGCGTGCCTCGGCGTCGGCGCGCTTGGTCTGCTCGGCGGCCACCACGGCGGGCGGCGCCGAGGCCACGAACCGCTCGTTGGAGAGCTTTTTCATCACCGTTGCCAGGAACCCCTGCTGATACTTCAGCTCCCCGCGCAGCTTCTCCAGCTCGGCGTCGCGGTCGAACGCCGCTCCCACCGGCACGAAGTATTGGGTGGTCTTCACTATGAACGCGTCCCAGTCGGGGGCCTTGGCGCTCACCGGCTCGATGGAGGCGAGGCCCGCCATCTTTGAGAGCACCGGGGCGAGTTCGGCGGGGTAGTTCTCGTCCGCGGCCACCTTGAGGTCGATCGCGTCCCGCATCGGGATGTTGCGCGTGCGGCGGATGGCGCGGATGGCGGTCACCGCCTCGCGCATCAGGTCGAAACGGGCGAGCGGTTCGGGCCGCTGCTCCGCCGCCGTGGGCATGCTGCTTACCGTCACGCAGTCGTCGGCCGAACGTTCGCGGGTACAGTGCCACAGCTCCTCGGTGACGAACGGAATGAACGGGTGGAGCATTTGCAGCAGCCGCTCGAAAAAGTCGATGGCCCGGGCGAGCGTCGCGGGGTCGATGGCGGCGCCGTAGGCCGGTTTCACGATCTCAAGGTACCAGCCCGAGAAGTCGTCCCAGAACAGCTTGTAGGTCGTCATCAGCGCGTCCGAGATGCGGTACTCGGCGAAGTCGGCGTCGATCTGCGCCAACGCCTTCGACAGCGCCGCCTCGAACCACTCGCCCGCCAGTCGCGCCGACTCGGGCTGCGCGCCCGCCACGGCACCGTCGCGCCAGCTCTCGACGAGTTTCCACGCGTTCCAGATCTTGTTGCCGAAGTTGCGGCCCTGTTCGCACATCGCCTCGTCGAACATTATATCGTTGCCGGCCGAGGTGGAGAGCATCATGCCGAGGCGGACTCCGTCGGCGCCGTACCTGGCGATCAAATCCAAAGGGTCGGGCGAGTTGCCGAGCGATTTCGACATCTTGCGGCCAAACTTGTCGCGCACGGTGCCGTTGAAGTAGACCGCGCCGAAAGGTCGCCCGCCCCTGTATTCGAGGCCCGACATTATCATGCGCGCCACCCAGAAGAAGATTATGTCGGGGGCGGTCACAAGGTCGTTCGTCGGGTAGTAGTACTTTATGTCCGCGTTGTCGGGATTGCGGATGCCGTCGAACACCGAAACCGGCCACAGCCACGAGCTGAACCATGTGTCCAGCACATCCTCGTCCTGCCGCAGGTCGGCGAGCGCCAGGGCCGCGTCGCCGCTCTTTTCACGAGCTAGCTTCAACGCCTCGTCGGGGGTTTCGGCGACCACGTAACCACCCCCCGCCGTCGCGGGCAGGAAGTACGCGGGAATGCGCTGTCCCCACCACAGTTGCCGCGAGATGCACCAGTCCCTGATGCCGCTCATCCAGTGGTTGTAGGTGTTTTTATACTTCGCCGGAACAAACCTCACGGTGTCGTCCATCACCGCTTCGAGGGCCGGTTTCGCGAGGCTCTCCATCTTCAGGAACCACTGCATGGAGAGCTTCGGCTCGATGGCGACGCCGGTGCGTTCGCTGTAACCCACCTTGTTGGTGTAATCCTCGACGCGCTCCATCAGCCCGGCGGCTTCGAGGTCCTTCGCTATCTGTTCGCGCACGGCGAAACGGTCCTGCCCGACGTACATTCCCACGCGGTCGTTCATGGTGCCGTCGTCGTTGAATATGTCGATGGTTTCGAGGCTGAACCTCTCGCCCAGCACGTAGTCGTTGACGTCGTGGGCGGGGGTGATCTTGAGCGCTCCGGTGCCGAACTCCACCTCGACGTAATCGTCCTCGATGACGGGCACGGAGCGGTTCACCAACGGGACTGTGACGCGCTTGCCGCGCAGAGCGGCGTAACGCCCGTCGGCGGGGTTTACGCACACCGCCACGTCGCCGAGAATGGTTTCGGGACGGGTCGTGGCAACCACCACGTAGCCGTCACCCCCTTCGATCATGTAGCGCAGATAGTAGAGTTTGCCCTGCGTCTCGCGGTGGATCACCTCCTCGTCGCTGAGCGCAGTGCGGGCGGCGGGATCCCAGTTCACCATCCGCACGCCGCGATATATCAGCCCCTTGCCGTGGAGGTCGACGAAGACCTTGATCACGCTCTCGCTCATGTCGGCATCCATCGTGAACTTCGTCCGCTGCCAGTCGCACGAGGCACCCAGCGTGCGCAACTGCTTCAGGATTATGCCGCCATACTTCTCGCGCCACTCCCAGGCGTACTCCATAAACCGGTCGCGCGTGAGGTCGCTCTTCGAAATGCCCTTCTCGCGCAGCATCGCCACCACCTTCGCCTCGGTCGAGATCGAGGCGTGATCGGTGCCCGGCACCCAGCAGGCGTTGAGGCCCGACATGCGTGCGCGGCGGGTGAGGACGTCCTGAAGCGTGTTGTTCAGAATGTGGCCCATGTGGAGGATGCCCGTCACGTTGGGCGGCGGGATGACTATCGTGTAGGGCGTGCGGCCGTCGGGCTCGGAGTGGAAAAAGCCCTTCGATTCCCAATAGTCGTACCATTTGCCCTCTATCTCTGCGGGTTGATAATTCTTCGGAGCCTTCATGCATTTAAATTTTGAGTGCGCAAAGGTAGCGAAACCCCGCGAGAAAACGGCAGAATGGGGATGAATAAAGCTAAGTAT